>DATAMG010000108.1:0-16055 GCA_036260705.1 Chitinispirillaceae bacterium
CCACGAATTGCAGAGAATCGTGTTGGAGTGATTATGGAAATATTAGCTCCAAATATGCGCCCGGTACAGATTACTGATGATCTTGAAAGTTTCTGGAATATTCATTACCCTGAACTGAAAAAAACACTTGCACGCAAATATCCTAAACATCAGTGGAAATAAAACACTAACCTTGTTTGCTGAACAGTTCTGGTACGAACATGGTTTTTACATGCTTTCAGATTGCTCTACCAACCTTTCTTCGTATGTATTCATTGGGATTGATCATACTGAATATCAATAAAGAAAAATTCATTTAATATTTAAGCTTTCATCTCAGGTTTTCAATATCAGCAATTTTAGAAACAGTTACATTCATTTTTAATTTCCTTATAAGAAAGTAGTTGTGAAATTATGAGTTTGGCTGCTTTGCAGTAAAGAATGTGTTTTGTGTACTTTTGATATTCGGTCGATACATTTTTGTACTTGTTTTAAAGGTCATTATCGATGTTATGGATCTCAAAAAAAAAATTTCTTTTTTCCTTTTTTATTGTGTTCTCGATAACTATTTTTTCAAGGCAAAATTTTTCAGTACATGGAAAAAAAATACCATGCTTCCTCATTATGATAATCCATCTTTGATAGGAGCTGTAAGCTTCTCGGTTTGCAAGTTCGCAAGTCTTGATTCTACAAATATTTTTCTTAAATCGCATATTAACCAGTATCCTGATTATACAGTTATAATTGCAGAAAAACAGCTTGGTGGCAGAGGTCGCTTTAACAGAAAGTGGCAGGCTGTTGGTGGTAAAAGTTTGACTTTTTCAATTAAGATTCCTTTGGAAAAGATACCTCAGGGAAACTGGAGTAATATAACGCAGGTTATGGCTTTATCTGTTGCATCCTTAATTGAAAATTTTGAATTAGCTGCGCAAATACGGTGGCCCAATGATATACTTGTGGGTGGTGTAAAAATCTGTGGGATTCTGGCAGAAACCGTGTTGATGAATTCAGATTCGAGTTTGATTCTTGGTGTTGGTTTAAATGTTAATGAAAATAAAGGTGATTTTTCTGCTTTAGACAGAACCGCAACATCCCTTTCTATTGAAACGGGTAAAACGTTTGATATCGAAGACATTTTGGAAAAGTTGCTTTCGATTTTTAAGGGACATTTTGAAAGGTTTATGGAGTCTGGGTTTGGTGACCTGGTTGGGATGATTTCCGATAGACTCTACAAGCCTGAGGCAATGGTGCAGGTTTTTCAGGGTACAGATACTTTTATGGGAAGAATTTCTGGAATCACTGAACAAGGTACAATACTTATTGAAACTCAGACCGGTATCGTGGAAATGATTTCCGGAGAAATTACTTCGCACATCGGTTAGAATAAAAGCAGAACCGGAATGAGCACCTGTTTTTGTGATCAGGTGTGTGTTATTATGCAGGTATGAAAATGACTAAAAGTTATAGTACTGAATTAACCCTAACCACAGGAGCTACGTTATGCTGTTTCAAGGTCTAATACTAATGGTTGCCGGGATGGGTGTAGTATTCGTTTTTCTGGTCATAATGATCTTAATGATGAATCTACTGGCTGTTCTGATGAAACCATTGGCTCGGATTATTCCCGAACCAGAAGAAAAGAAGGTTGTAAAAGCGAAAAAGGCACCTATTGAAGATCATGAGGATATCGCGGTCGCCATTGCAGCAGTAAATTCTTTTTCTAAATAGATTTTTTGTAATTAATTACAGGAAGGCAACATAAAAATGGGAAAAAAACAAGTAAAAGTGATGTTGACCGCCTTTCGTGACGGTTTTCAGTCTGTTTATGGCGCACGTGTTTTAACTAAGGACTATCTACCTGCTGTTGAAGCAGCAAAAGCTGCCGGGATCAATCATTTTGAAGCAGGTGGTGGTGCAATGTTTCAGAGCCTTTATTTTTACTGCAACGAAGATGCATTTGCAGCAATGGATCAGTTCAGAAAGACTGTTGGCCCTGATACAAACCTTCAGACTCTTGCCCGTGGTATAAATATCGTTGCTCTTGATTCTCAATCCAGAGACATAGTTAATCTTCATGCAAAAACTTTCAAGAAACATGGAATTACTACAATACGTAACTTCGATGCCCTTAATGATGTGAACAATCTCATCTATTCAGGAAAGTGTATAGTTGATGCTGGTTTGCAGCATGAGGTTGTTGTCACTATGATGGCACTTCCTCCTGGAATGACAGGAGCACACACGCCTGAATTTTATGAAAAAACTCTAAGAAAGATACTTGATTCAGGTATTCAGTATCATTCAGTTTGTTTCAAAGATGCTTCAGGAACATCTACTCCGGCAACCGTATATGAAACCATGAAAAAAGCAAAAGCAATGCTCCCAGCCGGAACAAAAATTGTGTTTCACTCTCATGATACAGCTGGTACCTGTGTAGCACAGTACAGAGCTGCTCTTGATGGTGGGGCAGATCAGCTTGATTTGTCAATGTCCCCTGTTTCTGGTGGTACTTGTCAACCTGATATTATTTCGATGTGGCATGCATTACGCGGTACAGATTATGATCTTGGGATAGATATCGATAAAATGCTTATAGCAGAAGAGGTATTTAATGATTGCATGGAGAATTACTTTGTTCCTCCTGAAGCAAAAGCTGTAGAGCCACTGATTCCATTCTCTCCGATGCCCGGTGGTGCATTAACAGCTAATACTCAGATGCTTCGTGATAACCACCAGATGGACCGATATCCTGAAATTATTAAGAATATGAAAGAGGTGGTTAGTAAGGGTGGTTTTGGAACATCGGTTACACCAGTCTCTCAATTTTATTTTCAACAGGCTTTCAATAATACCATGTTTGGCCCCTGGAAAAAGATTGCAGAAGGTTACGGAAAGATGGTCTTAGGCTATTTTGGCAAGACTCCTGTAGCTCCGGATTCTGAAGTGGTGAAAATCTCTGCTGAGCAGCTTAAGTTAGAACCAACAACTGAGGATCCACTTGACATCAATGATCGCAGCAGTTCAAAAGGAATCAATGCTGCTAAAAAGATGCTTCAGGATGCTGGAATAACTGATTTGAGTGATGAAAACATCTTTATTGCAGCAGCATGTAAGGAAAAGGGAATTCTATTTCTCAAAGGACAGGCGAAGGTTAATATCCGTCTGAAAGAAACCAAGAAAGAGGAATCTGCAGCTGCTCCCAAGGCATCAGGCTCAAACGGGTATACAGTAACTGTTAATGAGAAGAAATATTCTGTTGTTGTAAATGGTAATACTGCTACAGTCAATGGAAAGGCATATAATATCAATGTCAAAGAGGGTGTTGAGAGCACTTCTGCAGCACCATCTGCATCTGCTGCCGGCAGCATTATAGTAAAAGCACCTTTACCAGGACTTATCCTGAGGATGAATGTTAATGTAGGTGATATTATCTCCAGTGGTCAGGAACTTCTGGTTCTCGAAGCTATGAAGATGGAGACACCTATTAAGGCACCTGGTTCGGGTAAAGTAACTTCAATTGAGGTTAATCAGGGTGATCAGGTGGTTGTTGGTCAGGTTCTAGTGGGCATAAACTAAACGAAGGAATGAGATACAATGAATTTATCTAATGCAGTTACCAATCTGTTGAATTCTACTGGTATTGTAAATCTTCAGATTGGCCAGGCTATTATGATTTGTGTTGGTTTAGTACTTCTTTTCCTGGCAATCAAAAAGGATTTCGAGCCATTACTTTTGATTCCCATTGGTTTTGGTGGTATTCTGGCAAACATTCCTGTTGCTGAAATGGCCGGGCCACAGGGGTTTCTTGGACAGATTTACAATGTAGGAATTAATTCCGGTGTATTTCCGTTAATTATCTTCATCGGTGTTGGGGCTATGACTGATTTTGGTCCTCTGATTGCCAATCCTAAAACATCTTTACTTGGTGGCGCTGCACAATTAGGGATTTTTGGTACTCTGATGGGGGCTCTGGCATTAAGCCAGTATGTTCCGGGGGTTAACTTCAGCATTAAAGATGCCGCATCTATCGGAATAATCGGCGGTGCCGATGGTCCTACAGCAATTTTCCTTTCTTCCAGGCTTAGTCCGCACCTTTTGGGAGCGATCGCTGTTGCAGCTTATTCTTATATGGCTCTGGTACCGATTATTCAGCCACCCATTATGAGATTGCTGACAACAGAGAAAGAGAAAAGAATCCAAATGGTACAGCTTCGCCACGTATCTAAAAGAGAGAAAATTTTCTTTCCGCTCTTAGTGCTTTTGCTCTGTGCTTTGCTGTTGCCTGATGCAGCTCCGCTCATGGGTGCTCTGTGTTTTGGTAATTTACTCAAAGAATCCGGAGTGGTTGAACGTCTCTCCAAGACTGCTGCAAATGAGCTCATTAATATTACCACCATATTTTTAGGACTTACTGTGGGAAGTAAGTTATCGGCTGATAAATTTTTAAGGGGAGAAACTTTAGGAATACTTCTACTTGGGCTGATAGCTTTTTGTGTAGGAACTGCCGGAGGAGTTCTGCTTGGTAAGTTGATGAATAAATTTTCCAAGACACCAATAAATCCGCTTATTGGTGCAGCCGGTGTATCTGCTGTTCCTATGTCTGCACGTGTAGTCAATAAGGTTGGTCGTGAGTATAATCCAGACAATTATCTTTTGATGCATGCCATGGGACCCAATGTATCTGGTGTTATTGGTTCAGCTGTTGCAGCTGGTGTTTTACTCGCTTTACTTAAGTAGCTTTTCTGCAGAGTTCAGAATCTGCTTCTGAACTCTGCAACTTTACTGTTTGCCTGCAGACTAATTTTCCTGTTTTTGTTTGTTCAGCTTACGCAGTCGCCGATAAAGTGTCGATTCACTAATCTTTAAAATTTTTGCAGCCTCTGTTCTGTTACCACCTGTTAAATTAAGAGCAGAATCTATGTACTCTAATTCAATCTGTTCAAGGGATTTCTGCTCATTTGATGTTGAATTAATAATAGAACGGCCGTTTATTGTTCCTGGTAATGTTTCAGGTGTAATGTAGCCATCTGTGCACAGGATTGCTGCATGCTCCAGAGCGTTCTCCAATTCACGCACGTTTCCCGGCCACTGATAGCTGAAAAGCAAGTCAACAGTCTCGGTTGCCAGCCGAAGAGTTGTTATATTTAATTTTCGGCGAAATCGTTCCAGAAAATGGCGGGTAAGTGGCAAGATATCATCAGGTCTTTCCCGTAAAGGTGGCACCATTATCTGTAACACTCTCAACCTGTAAAGCAGATCTTTTCGAAAACGTCCTTCCTTTACCAATAAATCAAGATCCTGATTAGTAGCAGAAATGACACGTACATCTATTAATTGTGGATGCGTATCGCCAACGGGGCGTATCTCTTTTGATTGCAGGACTCGTAAAAGCTTGGCCTGAGTAGCCAGAGAAATATCACCGATTTCATCAAGAAAAATAGTGCCTTGTTGAGCAGCTTCGAACAGTCCCACTTCATTATTGCGGGCTCCGGTAAAAGCTCCGGCTTTATGACCAAACAGCTCATTTTCCAATAGAGATTCCGGTAAAGCAGAGCAGTTTACTGCCAGAAAAGGAAAATCTTTACGATTGGAAATTTCATGGATATAACGGGCCAGCACCTCTTTTCCGGAGCCGGTTTCTCCGGTGATGAGTATTGTAGTGTCGAAAGACGCAACTCTGGAAGCCAGGTCCAGTACGTTCTTATACGATTTGCTGCGTGTTTCGATTCCAGCCAGATCAGTCAATTTTTGCACAGCTTTTAATTGTTTCTGCTTTTTTGCCAATTCCCGTTGTTGTTCAACAATTCTTAAGGATAATTGCTGGACTTTTTTCTGTATATCTGCAGCTTCAAAAAATGGCAGCTCTTTATTGAAGGCATCTCCCCAGCTTTGCAGGTCTTTTCCAATAAATGTACAGCTTGAGGCTTCTGCACCGTGGCAGAGTGATTCGGAAAAGTAGATGTTTTTACCAAGGCAACAGGACACATAACCGCTCAAATACCCTGTGATAACCCAACAGACAGGCTGCAAGGATTTCCCGAATTCATTGCGATATTGTTCTACTTCCACCGAATCTGCACATTGGATTTTGATCTCTATGGCATCGTTATCCAATCTTAGTTTTGTGACCTCAGCGTATGCCATTCCAATGATTTTCATGAGTTCTGCTACAGCTCTGATTAATTCATGCTTGTCTTCCCAGTTGAAAAGCCGTTTCATGCCTGAACAATCTGCCTGCCCCCAGAAAAGTCCTTTTCTAGTCAGGATTCTGCGAGCCATTTCATCACCAATTGATTCGATGAGATCACGGCGGAACTGTCCAAGCGATGACAGATCATGAATGAGTAGCCTTCTTCCCTGGATTCCTACAAAGCCGGGAGAAAACTGGATAAGTTCTGCAATATTGAGGTTGGTTGCTTTCATTTGTATACTGTCAAAAAGACAGAGTAATCCTTTCAAAATGACTGGAACACCATGTAAAATAGTTATTTGAATTCGTTATTTCAATTTCTGTCCGTGTATTTATAGTTGGCACAGAAAATGCATATAACCGGTTTGGTTTAAATTATGGCAACTCATTTTAAAGGATCGTTTTATGCACCAAGCTCTTCGTGTGTCTATAACCAGGCAAATGCATCTGGCATATAATGCAATTACTAATGTCGAATCTAATAATGAACTGATTTCTGCACTGCAGATACATGGTTTTCCACAGTCCATGATTGATCAGGGTGAAACAGTTTATGAAGCTGCCACGCTGGCTGTAAGCAGTGAAATAATTGCAGAAGAAGAATTGTGCGAGAATGTTAAACTGTCTGATGGACTGCAGAAGCAAATTCGTGAAATTTATTCACTTTTTTCGGACACTGCTGCTAAATGTTTTGGAAAAGATGCTCTGGAAATGCTTGGGCTCCGTACTGGTAAACCTCGTTCCAGCAGAGCATATTGCGAAACATTAAAATTATGCATCGATAAATTGTACAGTTACCCTGAACTCAAGCAACGGATACAAACTAAAGGTTTTGATCAGAATCAAATCCAGTACGCTTTTAAAATAACCACTGATTACGAAAATGCTATCGACCAGTTGATAAAACAGGAGAAAATTCTGGAAAATGCCTCCAAGAAACGTAACACGGCCATTTTCACCTTAAAAACCTGGCTTTCATCCTTTGCGGAAGCTTTTATTGCAGCATCAGAATGTAAACCATATCTGATAAAGCAACTTGGAATTGAAAAAAAAGAGCTTTACGATCTGGCCCAAATCAACTTTAGAAGAAGTTCTAAAACAGTTTCTGTACAGTAAGATACCAAATTATCAGATATTATAGATGAGAACTGTTGACAAAAGAAAAAAGTCGTAAATTTTAGGGGAAAAGGAGGAAAACATGAGAAATACTCATCAGATAAAAGTGGAAAATGGTGTGGTAAGATTATACCGTCAAAATGGTGATCTGGACAGAGTTATTTGTTCTGGCGCAGTCAACGCGGAAATTAAAGAGAATGAAATCGTGGTTCAGATGCAGGGGGGAAAGAAAAAAGTATACAGTGTAAGGGGCTTTTTTGTTAAAAATCTTTAAAAAAAAAACAGCTCCTGAAAAGGAGCCGCCGATACGAAGGACCTCCGGAAGGACTGAATTAAAAGATGCCTCCGAAGGGTCCTATAAGTCTATAATTACTAATAGGATCACCTCCATTCTTCAGGAATAAATCCCATATATCTGATTCTCCTGTGGAATCAGCTATATACTTCTTTTTAAAGAATGTTGCAGTTTTTAATCCTGCAGGGACAAGAGATCGATCTCACTATTAATAAATACCACCATAAAAAGAAAAAGTCAAACATTTCATGAAAATATCTGGCAACCTGTTGAAACGGCTGAAATTAAGGTTAGTCAGATAATTGCGATTCAATTTTGTTTAGGGCTTGGTGGAAACCTGCATTTCCCATGATAACTAAATAACTCATTGATTCTTACGAAATCTGAATAGGGCTCTCACAAAAGATCTATTTTTACATCCCTGTTACCGTACTAAAATTCGGCCTTTCCCTTAAAAAATCAGGAAAAATATGAATCAGGATTACATCATTATTGAAGGTGCCAGACAGAATAATCTTAAAAATTTAAATATTAAAATACCTCTGAAAAAAATGATTGTTATTACCGGTGTCAGTGGTTCAGGAAAATCATCTTTGGCCTTTGACACTATTTATGCAGAAGGGCAGCGACGATATGTAGAGACATTCTCCTCATATGCCCGTCAGTTTCTGGACCGAATGGATAAGCCCGATGTTGAGAAGATTGAAGGGATTCCACCCGCTATAGCCATAGACCAGACCAACCCGGTTCGCACATCGCGTTCAACAGTAGGGACAATGACCGAAATTAATGACCATTTGAAACTACTGTACTCCAGAGCTTCTTTTCTTGTATGTCAGAAATGTGGTGCAAAGGTAAAGTCAGATAATCCCGGTTCGATCTGTGAACAGGTGCTTTCAAGATTTAATAAAAAAGATATTTTGATAACATTTCCAGTACATATTCCGCAAAATTTCAGTAAACAGGAAGTTGTTGAACATCTTTCTTCTCAGGGATATACTAGAATTTACAAAGAATCAGAAGACCTTTTAGAGTTGATTCAGGACCGGGTTAATGTAATTGACAGTAACAAAGACAGATTGGTAGAGGACCTTGAGGCAGCTTTAAAATATGGTAATGGTAAAGTTACTATCCATCCGGCTGATGCCAGCACCAGATTAAAAAAGCAGTCTTTCTCCAGCGGGCTTCACTGCGCAGAATGTGATATCCAGTACAAGGAACCAACTGCCGGGCTCTTTTCATTTAATTCACCGGTAGGAGCATGTGAAAATTGCAAGGGATTTGGGAGAGTGATTGGTGTGGATTATGATTTGGTAATCCCAGACTGGAATAAAACTCTTAAAGAGGGGGCGGTAAAACCCTGGCAAACTAAAAGCTACAGCGAATGTCAGGATGAGATGATGAAATTTGCCCGTAAAGCAGCAATCCCGGTTGATGTGGCCTGGAAGGATCTTACTGCAGCTCAAAAGGAATGGGTACTGGAAGGCGAGGGGAGCTGGGAGGATGGAAAGTGGTATGGGGTGCACCGTTTTTTCCAATGGCTTGAAACCAAGAGCTATAAGATGCACATTCGGGTGTTGTTGTCCAGATATCGTGCATACCATATTTGCCCTTCGTGTAATGGTGCCAGGCTTAAACCTGAAGCTTTTCTGTGGCGACTGGGTGAAGGAAGTGGCTTGACAATTCATGATTTGATGCTGCTTCCAATAGATAAAGCATTGGAGTTTTTCCAAAAGCTTATACTACCTGCACCTCTTGATGAAGCTGCAGAGTTGGTGCTTCAGCAAATTCGTACTCGCCTGAAATATCTTGTGGAAGCTGGCCTTGGTTATCTAACGCTGGACAGGCAATCAAGGACACTGAGCGGGGGAGAAGTTCAGAGAATTAATCTTACAACTGCACTTGGAACCTCATTAGTAAATGCCCTTTTTATTCTGGATGAACCCAGTATCGGACTCCATTCTCGTGATATCAATCGACTTATTGGTGTATTGCATCATTTGCGGGATGCCGATAATACCATTATAGTGGTTGAACATGATCCGGAGGTAATCAGAGCAGCAGATTATGTGCTGGATATGGGGCCAGGACCAGGTGAACGTGGCGGAGAAGCAGTTTTTTGGGGAACACTTAATGAACTATTCTCCTCAAAAACCTCAAAAACAGCTCCTTATCTGAGTGGGAAAAAGAAAATCGAGTATAAACACTCCAAATTACCGGAAGCTAAAACACTGGTTATTAAAGGAGCTGCCGAGCATAATCTCAAAAATATCGATGTGTCAATTCCTTTAAAGCGTCTGGTATGTATAACCGGTGTTAGCGGCTCAGGAAAATCGACTCTGATGCAGGAGATCTGCTATCATGGATTAAAGAAGTTGAAGGGGCAACTGATTGAGACACCTGGAAAATTTACTTCCATAGAGAATCATGAGTTGATTTCAGATGTCATTCTGGTCGACCAGGCTTCCATCGGAAAGACTACGCGTTCTAATCCTGTTTCATATATAGGTGCATTCGATGAGATAAGATCGCTTTTTGCCAAAGTGCCGCTTGCCCAAAGCAGAGGATACACTGCCAGTGATTTCAGTTTTAATTCCGGTACTGGAAGATGTCCTGTGTGTAATGGCAGCGGTTTCGAACATGTTGAAATGCAATTTCTCAGCGATGTTTATATCAGATGTCCTGAGTGTGATGGAAAAAGATATCGTTCTGAAATCCTGGAAATAAAACTGCCCGCACAAATTAATTCACAAAGGTTTAATGGTACAGCATTATCTATCAGTGAAATACTGGAGTTGACTGTCGATGACGCATGCGATTTCTTTACAGGACCGGATACTTTTTTAAACTACCGTTTATCGCCGCTTCGGGATGTCGGTCTCTCATATGTAAGGCTTGGACAGCCTTTACCAACACTTAGTGGTGGAGAAGCTCAGCGGTTGAAACTCGCTGGTTATCTGGCAGAGCGTTTAATGATAAGGGATAAAGATTACCTTTTTCTTTTTGATGAACCGACCACAGGATTGCATTTTGAGGATATCGGTATTCTGATGAATGCATTCAGAAAACTTCTGGATGAAGGTCATTCGGTTGTGGTAATAGAACATAATCTGGATGTTATAAGTGGCGCAGATTGGATAATAGATATGGGACCGGAAGGCGGGGCCGGGGGAGGCAGGATTGTTTTTACCGGTACGCCTGAGCAGATTGTACGTTGCGAGAAAAGTTATACTGGTAAAGCATTAAAACAGTACGAAAAAAACAGGAAAAAATCATCAGCTCAAAATTCTCTTCCGTTGTCAGTAATGGAATCAACAGCTTTTACCAAAGATGAGATAACAATCAGAAGGGCAAGAGAGCATAACCTTAAAGACATAAATCTGACTATTCCCAGAAACCAGTTTACAGTAATAACCGGAGTCAGTGGTAGCGGAAAGAGTACTGTTGCTTTTGATATACTTTTCGCAGAAGGTCAACGCCGGTATCTTGAATCTCTAAATGCATATGCCAGACAGTTTATCCAGCCTGCATCCAGACCTGATGTAGATGCGGTTCTGGGAATTCCTCCGACAGTAGCTATCGAACAACGGACCAGTAGAGGTGGAAGAAAAAGTACTGTGGCCACGGTTACCGAAATCTATCATTTCCTCAGGTTGTTATTTGTAAAAATTGGTGTTCAAAATTGTCCTGATTGTGGTATTCCTATAGCAGAACAAAGCGAAGATGAAATTATCACTGACATAATGAAATGTTATCAAGGTTCAACCATTTCTGTTTTTGCACCTCTGATTGTAAATCGAAAGGGCTCATATTCAGATCTGGCTGTCTGGGCATCTAAACATGGGTATTTTAAATTGCGAATCGATGGTGAAATACACTATTCCTATGATTGGCCCAAATTAGACAGATTTAAGGAGCATTGTATAGATATGGTGATGGATGACGTGCTCGTCAATCCTGAAAATGAGAAAAAAATAAGGGAAACTCTCGGTCAGGCATTCTATTATGGTAAAGAGACTGCCTATATTGAAACCAATAAACGTGGAAGAGTATTATCAAGAATCTTTTCCAGATCCAGGAGTTGTCCTCAATGCAGAAGAAGTTTTGATGAACCGGATCCACGTCTTTTTTCATTTAATTCCAGGCATGGCTGGTGTCCGAATTGTTTTGGAACCGGTTTGGAAATGAGCGGTTTTAATGAGAACCAGACAGGTGAAGAGATAATCTGGAATGACTGGTGGGATGGCAATGAACGCATTTGTCAGGTGTGCAACGGAAAAAGATTGAAGAGGGAGGCGCTATCTGTATTGTTAAATGGAAAATCCATCGATGAATACACCGCTTTATCTGTAAAAAATGCCCGTACTGTTTTTGGTTCCTTTAAATTCAGCGGCAGAGATGCTTTGATTGCTGGAAGTATAATTACCGAACTGTTGTCAAGATTGCAATTTCTTGAACAGGTGGGACTGGATTACTTGTCTCTTGACAGAGCCGCACCAACACTGAGTGGCGGTGAAGCTCAGAGAATAAGACTTGCTGCACAGTTGGGAACTAATCTTAAAGGTGTCTGCTACATATTGGATGAACCCACTATAGGACTTCATGCCAGAGACAACCTAAGACTTCTGGATACACTTTTTAAGCTGAAAGAAAAAGGTAACACTGTTGTTGTAGTTGAGCACGATGAAGAGACCATTCGAAGGGCACAACATTTAATTGATCTGGGGCCTGGAGGTGGAAAAACCGGTGGAAGTCTGATTGCTCAGGGTACTGTCAAGGATATATTAAAAAGCAAAGAATCCTTAACCGGCTATTATCTGAAAAAACCTTTACTTCATAACCGCACCAGAAGAACTGTTGACAACAGCCTGACTTTACACATAAAGTCTGCTACGTTGCATAACCTTAAATCCATTGATGTATCAATCCCTATGGGAGCTTTTGTTTGTGTTACCGGTGTTAGCGGCAGTGGAAAAAGTACACTGATAAGAGATATTCTTTATAGAAATCTCAAAGAACGACTCTCAGATGAGAAAATTGACGGTTATTATGGATGTAAGGATATTACCGGTTGGAATCAGATTGGGAGAATTCTGGAAGTAGATCAGAGTCCTATCGGAAAAACTCCAAGATCCTGTCCGGCAACTTATGTCGGAATCATGGATGAGATAAGGAAAATATTTGCTAAAACTCCAGAAGCTATTATAAGAGGGTATTCAGCAAGTCGCTTTTCATTCAATACAGACAATGGGCGTTGTCCATCATGTGATGGTCAGGGTATGAAGAAAATTGAGATGAGCTTTCTTCCAGATGTGATCATTCCTTGTGAAACATGTGAAGGACAAAGATTTACACCTGAAACACTTGCCGTTAAATTCAAGGACAAATCCATAGCTCAGATATTGAATATGAATATCGATGAAGCAGTTGAGTTTTTTACTTTTCACAATATGATTCATCATGATCTGAAATTGCTTCAGGAAACAGGATTGGGGTATCTGACACTTGGGCAGCAAAGCCCGACCCTCAGTGGCGGAGAGGCACAGAGAATCAAACTGGTTACAGAACTGGGTAAAGCCAGAACTCAGCCAAAAAAGCGAAGTAAGACTTCTACTCATACAATGTACATTCTGGATGAGCCGACAGTGGGTCTGCATATGGCTGATGTAGACAAATTGATTAGAGTGCTTCACAGACTGGTAGATGCCGGAAATTCTGTAGTAATTATTGAGCATAATCTTGATATGATTGCTGAAGCAGACTGGATTATTGATCTTGGTCCGGAAGGTGGAGAAAAGGGGGGAGTGGTAGTAGCCCAGGGGACACCAGAGCAGATTATCAAGCAAAAAAAGAAAACGCATACGTCCAGGTTTTTAAAAGAGCTGATGTTCTCTCATGGTGCTTGAATTTTAATTAATACCGTTTTAAAATGTTTTCGGTTTTGCAATGGTTAAAGATCTGAGAGAGATGTTTTTTTGCTGGATTCCCTTTCCTACCAGTTCTTCTTTGTCTGTGATGGCAAGGGGGATTCTTCTGCCGATTTTACTTCGAAGGGTGCGATTTTCTGGTGGGAGTATGAGGAAGGATTTTTTTGATGAGGGGATGGGGTATTAGTTGATTGTTCATGATTTAATTTCCCCGGAGTTGAAAATGCAACGTGAAAAAAAGTTAACTCCGGGGGAAACACATAAGTTCAGAAACGGTCTTTTCACAGCTCAAAAAACAGCTTACAGTATTTACCTGAGCAGAACTGCAGCTTATTCATTGCAAACTTCTGTTTAATCTGAAGTATACACTGATAAATTAGCAATTCTGCTGAGGTGTAACATTTTTAGAGGAAATAAAATCGAATAACTGTTTTTTTGAGCAGGCTAAAATAAACATGAGTGTATGCTTTAATGTTGAAAAGAAAGATTTCAGGTGATTTCTTCCACCACTCTTTCCATAAGATAATCCTTGTTCTCAACTGCTCTGAATCTGGTAAGCATCCTGGAAACCGCTGCATCTGTCACCCTTAAATATCTGGCTGTATCAGCACCGCTAAATTCGTACCTGTTTTTGCAGATGGAAACAAAAAGCTCCCTTGCAGTGGATCTTACATTTAACTGTCCGGTGCGGTAAAGATCGCTGTTTTCCAGAATCAGTAATCTGGCTACTTCGTCATGAATCTTTTCTATATTAACATTCTCACTGATATGACGTGCAATATGTAACCGTCTTAATTTATCTAATTCCATCACCTGTTTAACAAACTCCGCTTTTCCAATTACCCACATTTGCGGATTATGAAAACCCTGCTTCCCGCAATTAATATCTTCTAAAGTAGAGGTAAAATCACTGTTGATATCTGCATCTCGTATAAATTGAAGGTATGCATGTGTGGAACATAAACCCATTTGTTTAAGTATTACATCTCTGTCTATTATATAGAAACTGTGATTTCCCAGAATAACCGAATGACTGCAGAATTTGTAACTTGCAAGCTCATCAAGATTGAGTTCACCCGAGTTTACCCCTTCCAGATGAACATTACGGATGAGGTCTTTAAACCGGTCATTTTCTACAATTACCGATTTAAAACGGGTGGCAAAGACCGTTCCCTCTCGCTTTAAAATTTTGTTTACCTTTTTAGCAATAATGGAATTAAAATGCTGCATGGCATCGGATATAGACTCCTGATCGGACTGAAGTACCAAATTGTACTGGTTTGTGGAAATAGAAAAAGCATGACAGGTGAAAGAGTATTTTTTAAGAGTTCTACCCAGTTGTTCAAGAAAGAAGGTCTTAATTTCATCCTTTTTGAACATGTTGAGATTCTGTACTCCTTTTGAGGAGATCTGGTAAATGACACCGGGAGCGACGATTCTGGGTTTAGTACTCATAGTGGGTTCCTTTTTGTGGGTGTTATTGGAATAAAGAAGATGCAATTTTCATTCCGGAATGCCCCGGAGGTGAAACTGTAGAGTGTTCAAGAATTAACTCTGGGATATAGGAATTAAAGAGGGGGGACAAAAGCATTGAGAGTGCAGATGGGCCGGTGATTGTCAGCAAAATCAAGTTTGCAAGTGAAATGTATATGCCAGAAAAAATATGAAATTCATAGAAGATCTGGATCGGGTTTCTGATTTTAACCGTTTTGAAAAAAATTATTTGCTCGAGCAGGAAAAATGGACCGGAAATAGCTAAGAAATTTTACCGGTTTGCTTCAAAAGCGGATTATGAGGCTCTTTTCAGAGCCTTTTCAGATGATAATTGCATAGATAATGTGATAAAGCTCCTGGGAGCCAATTATAATCCTGCAAAAGTTCCAACTGTATTTGAGGTTAATGATATTACCTTTCAAGGGCTCTTCAGAATATGTCAAACAATGTATAAAATTCCAATTTAGCATTAAAAGAAAGAATTGTCCTTAGATTTATTCAATAAATCTCCCTATTCAAAAGCCTCATCCAGAATTTTCAGAATCTTCTCCTCTTCTTTGGAAATTTTATTTCCTATACCCAAAAAACCGCCACTTGCTTTAGCTATGTTATGTGCATTGTCCATTATAGAATCCTTAAACGCAATTTTCTCCTGAGGGTTCAGATTTTCACATAACCCCTGAACATAATGGAGCCAGGCTTCGAGCATCTCTTTAGAAGGTTTGCATTTGAGCCATTCAGATAGAAGATCTCTGGCTATCTCATTTTTGGAGGCAAAATGTTTTTCTGCGTATGCTAAAACAGCTGTTTTTTCAAAACGGTTAAAATCAGAAACCCGATCCAGATCTTCTATGAATTTCATATTTTTTCTGGGACACGCATCTTCCTTGCAAACTTAATCTTGCTGACAATCACCGGCCCATCTGAACTCTCAATGCTTTTGTCCCTTCCTATTATCCCAGAGTTAAAAATTAAGATTATTACAAATTACCTCTGGGACATTCCGGAATGAAAATTGCATCTCCCCTACTCAATCACCCTCCCAAAAGGAACC
>DATAMG010000111.1:0-21371 GCA_036260705.1 Chitinispirillaceae bacterium
AGTGCTGCAGTAATCTCGGCTGGATACAAGGCTCAGATCAGTTTTTCAAAAGCAGCTTACAGAGAAAACGATAAATCGCTGCTTCAGCGTGATTTAATGACTATTTGTGATATGCTGGAAAAAGATATCCGAATGGCTGGATTGGCGCTGCCTGGTAATGGGATAGATCTGACACTCTCTGATTCAACCAGTGATCAATTGGCAATGTTTGTGAATAAAAATCAGCTTCGGGCAAAACTTAATTCTACTGTTTCATATTCAGATACCAAAATTCTTATTGAGCATACCGGAATGACTGGTTGGGGAAAATGGGTCTGTCTGGAAGCTGGAACAGTGGTATTCAAAGAAATAGATAGGGTAGGGGTGAGTTCTTCAAGTAATCCTGATACCATTTATTTGACTGCTCCGCTTAATGCTGGACCCTACACAGTTGCATCAACTAATCTGTATTCTGCAGACAGAATCGGTTATAGGATTAAAAAAGGTACTGAAAACGTTCTTTTAAAAAGAATTAACAATAAAGATATCGGAATAAGTGGTCTGGTTGATTCGTTGGCAATTATTCCCAAAGATAAAAGCGGTGTTCCTATAAGTTCAGGTGATTCTGCACGGGTTATCAGCATTGTCATAGGTGGGCATATCGGCCGGGAGAATAATACATGTTTTCTGGCCGAGAGTACAGAGGTGAATATAAGAAATGTTAATTAAGACGGACCACAAATTCATATCGTCAAATCATAATGGAAATGCTGTCGTTTCTGTTTTGGTAATCGGTGTGGTTCTTAACCTTGTGATTGCTTCATATATGATATCATCCAAAGATAATACCAATAAAAGCCAAATGCGAAAGTCCATATCCAATCTGTTAAATATCGCAGAAGCAGGAAAAGAACATCTTTATGGACAGGTTAGGGGAGGGGCATTCAAACCAGTCGAAAATACCAGAAAAATTCTCTGTAGCAATAAAAAATTCGAGAATGGAAGTTTTTCAGTCTCATGCAGCACAAATAATTCGATAGATACCATTTGGGTAAACAGCATTGCAGCTTTTCAGAATCAAACTACAGAAATAAGATCCGTAGCCAGATTATCTTCACAGGTAAGTATTCCCTTTCCTCCGGTTAGAGGGGCTCTGACTGCCAGAAGCAGAATAACAATAAAGGGCAATATCGAAATTGATGGAAGAGATTACGACCAGGCTAATAATCTTATTGATTCAGGAACTTTAGGGGTCAGCACCTGTGATTCTCTTTTTCTGGAGGGTAGTGCAACAGTTGGGGGTAATGGTATCGTTCCTGAGCCGAAGGCAACCTTCGAAGCCATTCGTGCATCTGTCAGCCAGGAAGGGGCTTCTGCAGAATCATTTTTTGCATCGCCTGAAGCATTTCTGGGTCTGCCTGAAGGATCGCTGAATGAATATATTAGTACTACTATGGCTACACCATTCCATGGCCTGATTTATTTGACTCAGGATTATGTAGGCCCAGTGCATTTCGACAGTTCCACAGGCATATTGATCGTGCATAATAAATTAAAAACAGCAGAGCTTCAAATAACCGATGGAGTATTTAAAGGGCTTATTATAACAGACAAAATGGCCAAAATCAGTGGAAATGCCGTGATTCTGGGTGCTGTGGTAACTCTTTGTGAGGGAGAGGTTTCAACATTTGGCACCGGAACAGTTCTGATTCGCTACAGTTCACAGATTCTTTCAGATCTGGCAAATTACTGCAAAAATCTGAAAAAGAAAGTAAGTCAGGTAGCCTGGGAACAGGTAAACTGAGCATACTTGCCGATTATCTGTATACTTAGATCCCGGGGGAATTACTTTCGTATTCTTCAAGATTGAAATTTTGCAAATCCAGCACCTCCGAATAATATCTGCTGAATATATTATCATTGAAATTTTCTCCAGGAACAACCAGATTCCCCTCGTCATCTTCCAGAATGCTTGCTTCTAAATAATCCACTTCGTTATCGGGTTCATCTGCATTGATATCAAATCCCTCAGGCCTTAGCATCCAACCGCTGGCTCCGTATCCGGAATTATTTTCAAAGCAGTCTGTGTTGTCAAGATCGAATTTAACAGATTGAGAGATAACACCTTTAAGGATTGCGCATTCTCCGGAACTGATGTTATCATTAATCACTGTTTCAGTTTTTCCTGCTGGTGCAGGGCATATTTGCGCTTTATGATTTAACACAGAGTCAATAATCTGGTATGGTTGTCTACTACCATGAAAAAGATTCTGTTGAATTATACTGGTTGTGCCAGGTTCAATTCTGATGAATGCTGTTGATAAATTACCTGTTGTTCCGCAGTCAATCATAGTATTCTTTTCAATGAGCAGGTTGCTTGCTGCAGTTCTCTGCTCATTCGTTTTTCCGCAAACCCTTATAGCTTCATCTTTACAACGAATTATACAGTTATTGGAAACACTGTGGCCAAAACCATTGATAGTGATTCCTGTATTACTGTTAAGTATCCGGTTGTCCTCAATAACACTGCCCACACCTGCCTGGATACTGATAGAGCTGCTTTTACAATTTTCCAGAAGATTTGCCCGAACCTGAATATCTCCGCATTTGATTATGATACCATCAGAGGAACAATCTTTTATTGTATTATATTCTATTACATGGCCATAGGGGTTGGTGGTGGAATCCTGTGTTCCAATTAAAATCGCAAATCCATAATTTAAAAAGTGATTACGACGAATGATATGGTCTATCAGGGGCGTTGATTCATCGGTGTCTCCCTCTGAAATCATCAGTGCTATAGAAGCATTTTGGGCAGTCTGAATCTCGCAATGATCTTGTTTTCCATGTTCAAAGCGACAATTCTCAACTACATTAAATTCACCACCTGAGCCTCCAAAATACATGGTGCATGATGCTTTTTTCATTGTGCCGCAGTTTAAAAACTGTAAAGAATCAAAGCGGTTCCGTTTGCAGTGACCTATTACAGATACAGCTCCGTAAGGTGCATTTTTAAAAACAAGATTCGATACGATAAGGTCACTGGTGTCATAAAAAAACCAGCAGCTCTCGTCTATTATCACTTTGGCATCAGAATCTGCCACAATTCTGACAGGACGTTCCGGCGTTCCGGATATTTCAATAGTCTGGTTATCACGGTATATACCTTCCTTTAGTACTATAGTGTCTCCAGGCTTAACAACACGCTGTGCATCACTAATCGAACCGTATGGATTATCCCAGGTTCCTTCTCCATCTGCATTATCAGGGCTTATCCATATTATATCTGGATTATCTTTATCGAACATCTGTTATAGTCACTCCTTAAAACATTACCACATTTGTATATTTTAATCTGAAACCTAATACATACTTTTTTTCAGATATTATGTTGTTAGCCAAAAACGCTATTTCTCTTCTGGAGTCATTTCGTCCTTTTTCTTGAAATATTTAGATATTTTACCGAATAATTCTGGTGCTGCAGACATAAGCTGGCCTAAGGATAGCGTCTCGGAAGGAGAAATGGAATGCACCTGCACCTTTTCTCCACTCACTGAGATGAATGCTACTGGCGTAATGTTTACTCCACCACCAGCTCCGGCTCCTGAAACTGTTTTCTCTACTTTTCCACCATCTCCTCCTCCGGCTGCAAAACCTATAGAAACACGTGAGACTGGTATCAGTAAGACCTCCCCGGCTTGAATAGGTTCACCAAAAACAGTTTCTGTTTTTGAAATAGACTGAATCTGATCTAATGCAGTCTTAATTACATCAGCAAGAGCCATAAATTCTCCTCAGGCACAGGTATGAAAGTTTTGCCTTATCCGCAAAACCATAAAATACTGAAACAAACATAACTGATCAATGCCGATATTTATTTTTAGCCGGTTTTTAACAATTAATCGAAGATTAACCCGAAATTCCGCAGTCGGAATGGCAACAGCTCAAAAATCAGCAGAATTTTCCCTTCAGAGAAGATAGAACTTGATTTACCGTAGTTGCCCTTCTATTTTGTAGAAAAGCCGATCTCTCCCAATAAGTAACCTGAGGGTTGAACTTCGTGCAAGCAGGTCCGGGCAAACTGAACCTTCACCATTCAGTTCTCGTCAACCTGGTAATGTTATTTTACCCATGCCTGTTATTTTCTCAAAAACTGATTATCACCGAATTGTACAGAAATCCTGTTGGAACAGAATCTGCGCTTTGTGCCGGAATGAGCCATGAATTCATTGAAATAACTAATATAGGCACAGATACTTTATTTATTTCCAATCTTTTTCTAAGCGATGGCAATGAAGCTGATTCTATCTTACCTTTTGATATACAATTGGTCGATCACGATTCCTGCATTTCAGGTCAGTCTTTTATCGCTCCGGGGCAAATCGGCCTGATTCTGGATCCTGATTATCAAAAGGCAATAGAAAAACAAAGGTGCAATTTACCGGTTAAAAACGCACCAATACTTTTCAGAAGTTCCGATAATGAACTGGGAAATGGACTTTCAGATGATGACGGGATACTTATTTACAGGGGAAGTAGAAATCATGTTGATTCAATTATCTGTCTTGTCTCTGATAGTCCATTTGAATCAGAATCCCCTGTTTCAGGAAAGATTACATTTTCAGAGCCTCCCAACATCGAAGGTCGTTCGATTGTAGCTGGCAGCTTTTTATTTGACCCTCAGAAATATGATTATTCTGTGAACTCTATCACACCCGGGTGGTTGGAACGGATGCAAAACGGGTGGATTGTTGAGTGGAAATTTGGCAATTATCTTCCCCCTCAGACAAAGGTCGCCTGCTCACTGTCATGCCTCTGTATCGGTCAAAATACACATTCAGGTAATTATGGTTGGCTTTTGAAAAAAAACCGATCTGTTATAGAACAGGGGACATTATATATAGAAAATAAACGGGCACAACTGGTTTTCGCTATGCAGGTGGACAGTCTGGATTACGGGTTTTTGATAAACAATACAGAATGGATTATAGATCTGTCGGATATCTTACTACCCGGGAGTCCTCTAAAAATAAACGAAATATTTCCTTTCGGGACTCAATACGAAACTGAATGGTTTGAGCTGGCAAATACATCTTCCATGTCCATAAATCTGAAAAACTGGAAAGTCGGAAATCTTGAAGATGCAGATGTTATTATTAAAAGTGAATATCGGGTGAGTCCGGGAGCATTTGTCGTAATTGCGAAAAATAAAAATCTGTTGTTAGAAGCGTATCCTGATATTGCACCTGTAATTGAGCCGCAGAATTGGCATACACTTAACAATTCTGGAGATACACTGTGCATATTTGATGTTGATGGAAATATCCGTGACATGGTTTATTATAAATCTTCATGGTTTAAAAACATGAACAGAGCAATTGAACGGGTAAACAGTAATTCCGATGGATGTGATTCAACTAATTGGGTACTCTGTTCTATCGGTGCGACCCCGGGTTATCCAAACCAGGCAAATTTCTGGCGAAATGTCAGTAGTGCGAAAATGGAGATTGGACCTATTCCATTTACACCTGATAATAATGGAAAAGATGATCTGCTAAAGATAAGCTTGAGTATTCCAGCATACAATTCTGTAAAACTTTGCATATTTGACTTTACAGGGAAAAATGTACGTACTTTCAGTGGGCCGCTTCAGAAGCAATATTTCTGGAATGGCAGGGCAGACAACGGGAAAGCGGTTCAGTGTGGCCCGTTTTTTGTGGTGGCGGAGCTGACTTCGCCAAATGGATCAACATATCTGAGGAAAAAAGGAATACTGTGGAGGTAAGGCTATTTTGCCCGGCATTACTCTTAATTTATTCTCTTGTATCTGCTAACCTTCAGGAGCCTTTTCCTCTGGGGTTTTCCATGGGAAATCAGGGTACTGTTCTTTGGGAAAATGCTGCTCAGGGACATCAACCCTGGATTTCAGCTGCATTTTGCGATAATAGCAGAAAATTTGGTCTGGCTTGTGGTGCAGTTTCCTATTACGATAGAATGGATAATTATGAAGATGAATTAATTTACAAGGCTTTTGGTGGAACATTCTGGGCATTCAAAAAGATCCGGCTTAAACTGGCGATTTCGCATTTTTCTGCACTGGGAATCTACTATGAACAATCTGGCTTTTTATCTGCAGGTTTTGATTTAT
Source organism: Chitinispirillaceae bacterium (assembly GCA_036260705.1). Taxonomy (GTDB): domain Bacteria; phylum Fibrobacterota; class Chitinivibrionia; order Chitinivibrionales; family Chitinispirillaceae; genus JAAYPC01. The sequence goes on from DATAMG010000111.1 coordinate 6,128, forward strand.
TCACACATTTGCGAGCTGCCATTGAAATAACTGGTACTAGAAGTGGCTTAACCGGTTTTGAGGATGCCAAACATAACATTGCGGAGTGCGGATTTTCTGCCTGGGTGCCCTTTAAGATTACTGCTATTCAATTATCTATAAGTCACATACCTCTGAAAACCCGAAAAACTCATGAAGTTGATGCACCTGTAATTATCAGAAACGGATTTCATACCTTAAGCAATCGATTCGGTGCACAGGGGATAATTATTCAAACGACTCCTTCACATTCTCATCCTTTACGCTTTATTCTCGGTGAGCAATATCGCTTTCTTAAATACTTTGCCATTGAAGCTTCATTGGCCAATAATCCCCTATTAATCGGAGTCGGAGTCTTAATTGAAATGGCACCGATTAACGCTTCTGTATCACTGGTGAACCATCCTGTACTTGGATGGTCCAGGGGATTTACTGCGATGTACTGATAATAACAACACCAGCAGCAGATTTCCTAAAAAGATACTTTTACTCAGCTGTTACTATATAGTTCCTGTTTAAGGTTGAATTAAAAACCGTCCATTCTGAGTATACTGGATGGAGCTGGTTTCGTTGGCCTCGCATTATAAGTCAATGCCGCTCATCCTGAGTAGACTGGAGTCTTCGAGAGTCGTATCGAAGGAGAGCGGATCAGATAGTCATACCTCATACTTCGACAAGCTCAGGACCGGTTCAGTATGAGCGTAAAAATGTAGACTTCGATCCTCCTTCTACGAACTATTAATGAGCTCAATTGGTTTTTCTTAAATTTCTCAACTCTCGTTCACAAAGAGTTTGACTGCTGAAATTGCATTTATGAACAGATACTTATAATCTTTATGATTACACTTTAAAACTCTGTTTAGGTGGTATGTTCTTTTTCTACCCTATCTTGTGAACAAGTAATTATTTTTTTATCTTCTTGCTATGGTATTTAACATTTCAGTAAGTGTAAGGAGAATTTTTTTATACAGATACACTCTCCGCAGGAGTCCTTTAAAATTTCGCATATACCTGAATGAATTCTTTATATTAAGACAATGTATTCTGATGAATTTATTAAGCGAATTGAAATCAAGTAAAGAAGTGTGATACTGGTTGTTTTCCGGGACATCAGCGGTGGATATGTTATACTTAATTAATTACTACTCAGCTATTAATCGAATTAGGTAAAAATATCTATTACTGCGGCAATTAAATAGTTTTTAAATTTTACTCATACTTCGACAAGGTCTCTCGAAGACTCAAGCCCAGCTCAGTATGAGCGTAAATGAAAACTTATTGTTCGATTATGATCGAAAAACATGGGTAACATTTAATTGCCGGAATAATAATAGTAAAACAATAATAATAAGAAATAATTCTAAACGAAAACCAGGAATTAAGAAAAAGAATTCGCACTGTCTCATGTTTTCTATCTGATTAGATAATTATATCTGATTAGCTCTGATTGTTTATTTCTGATTATATATTGTTATCCGATTTGATATTTGTTCTTAGTGAGCTGAGTAGTTATCTTAATTATTGGTTTCTGCAGTTTATTCCTGATTTTTGTATATATTAATCGAAAGAAATGAGTTCAAAATAAAAAAAAACAGATAAATCTCTTTAATTTTTATTACAACTGTATATGCTATGTTATACGAATTCTGAAAAATTATAGAGACTTTTTAACAAAACATTTGTATACTGTAAAATCATTTTTTTTCCGGGAAGCGGTGAGATATGAACAAATTAAAACAATTTTTTTGCAGTTGCCTTTTATTATTGATTTTGCAGATTTGCTTCTGTTCCCTGCCATCAGATATTGAACCGGTTGAGTGGAAAATGCGTTTTGAACTTCCGGTAGCTGATAAACGATACACTACCCGTGATCTTCTTAAAGAAGACCTCTCCGATGAGATGAAAATTCAAATGGGGAAACTTGATACCATTGGTGATACTGTTTTCCTTTTTAAGGAAGACTCTGAAACTTATGAAATTGATAGACCCTTAATTTCCACAGATACCAGCTTTTTAGAAGAAAAGGTTGGGATCAGGACTCTGAAAAATACTCCTCAGGTGGAGGTCCTTTTTGAATTTCCTGGGGTGGGTGGAGCCTCTGGTTTGGTCTCAGTTCCTGTGCCTGTAACATTTTCACAAGCACATGATAACAATCTTAATGGAATCCAGTCGGTAACCATTGATGAAACTTCACCTGCTCTAAATGTTACAGTAGCAAACACTTCTGTGGGGGCTAATGTCGAAAATGTGACAGTTTCGCTCTTAGACAGAGGTACTCTTATCGAAAGTGTCAGTATTGCTGTTTTGGCTGCACAGGCTTCTACTGTGGTACCATTTCAGATGCAGGGAAAAAGTATTCATGATCCCATTACGGTAAATGTTACTGCCACTATTCCTGCCGGATCTGTGCTTAGGGCTAATGAGGGATTGAGTGTCTCTTTCAATCTGGATGGTATTATGGCCTCAGAAGCGGTAATTGTTGATTCATTGATAGATTATACAGAAACTTTTACCGGAAGTCTGGGATTGGCTGATTCCATGCGTCTTAATATCATCGATCTTGATCAGGCTTCAATTGCCTGTGAAATTAAAAATCCCTGTGCATTCAAGATGGAGTTAACTGGTATTATTGAGAACACCTGGAACCGTGATTTCGCCAGGAATAATAATATCAGGTCAATTGCGCAACTTGTCGGCATCAATGACAGCAGTGCTTTTGCTGGTAAAGTGATTCAAGATACCATCTTTAAATTGCCTGGAGTTTCCAGCTATAATAAATCGATTCATCTTGATAATCTGCGGATTTTTCCCACCTGGGATTCGGATTCCGGTAAAAGTATGCTTAATTTCCGCTACATAGTACATTCTCTTGTAGATGGGCGCTGGGTCAGGTTCAATAAGGATGACATAATCAGTTTCAAACTGATCCCGGACCAATTCCCGTTTGTTCAGATCAATGGTGTGTTCACCAAACCGTTGAAGCAGGATTTTTCATCCGAACAAAAAGTAGGTTTTGGGTGGGATCAATCAATTCTGGATTCGCTCAAGAAATCTTTCCGGTTTGCATCTGCGCAAATAAATCTAAGCTTTATTCCCGATTTGCCACCGGAAAGTAAGATTGATTCATTGAAATTGTATATGAACTTTGCCGAAAAAAATAAGCAAAGCGGCTCTGTAGTGCTGGATAAAAAATTTATAGGGATTCTTCCTGATTCGATGCATTCTGCCAACCTGCAATTAGCTTCTCTGCTAAACACCTGGCTGGATACTCTGGAATTTAAATCACAGATCACTTTGCCAGCCGGTACAGGTTTGGAACTCTTTAACCGCAAAGACGAGTATGGCAGGTACAGCACAAATTTGTCAATTGGCATCAATGTCAAATGGAATCTTAAAATAGCGCTTGGCTGGAGTATAGAGGATACTATTCGAAAGGAACTGGAACCATCAACATTCTCTTTGAATGACCAGGATGGTTTGGAATGGATTGATAAAATTAAAAAACCAAAAGTTACTATTAATGTTAACGCTCTAAACAACACCAATCTCCATTTTACTTTATACGCCCTGTGTGCTTCGGATCAAAACAAACAGATGTTGATGTCTTTACCAGATTCTATGATCTATTCCTATAGCCCCTCTGTCGATAACGGTCCTCTTTTCAGATTGCTTGGACTGCAGGGCTTGAATCTGCCACCCAGAGGTGATTATGGAAGCATAAAAGTTGAACTGGATCAGAGGGCGGTTGATGCACTCTTTTCCAATAAGGACTGCCATATCCGGTGGTTTCTTATGATACCTGATGCTGGTTCTGATGCCTTGATAGACACTGATTTCTTCGATATTCAAGCCAAAGCAGTAATAGAGGGGATCGGTAATTCTGATTCACTCTTATACTGGGAGGAATAAAAATGACCGGAGCTATAGAGTACAAAAATATTTTCAGAACGCAATTTATGAAATCCAAATTTCACTCAAAATCTGCAATTGTTACGATTGTAACATTCATAGTAATGTCAAGTGGAAACGTCGCTGCCGAAGTAAATGCCAATCCCTATTCCATGGGAATGGGTAATGTCTGCGTATACAGCGGCGGTATCGATGCCGCTGTTAACAACCCGGCATTTCTGGGGGCCCAACTTAAACCCTGGGGGGGGATTGCGTTTAGCACTATTGCCTTCTTTTGCTGTAGGCTACTGGAGCGACAAACTTGCCTTGACTCCATATAAGGATTATTTCTCTATTGATCAAGACGGTAAATGGCAGTCGCTGGTTACCCAACTTATCAATAGCAGCTTCAGGGTGGCTGGAAAATCATATGATGAAACAAGTGAAAAAATTACCAGAAAAATTGAGGGTGGATCATCAGTCTATGTAGGTACTGATATCCCGCTGGCCGGTTTAACTATAGGTAAAGTGGCTGTGGATATCCGTACAGTTGTAGATGCTCAAGTCAATTTACCCGATGCCCCTTTTCTGATCCTTTTCTCGGATACTAAAGGTCTGGCCCATGGTAATGATCTTTCTTTGACTAATCTGGGAGCCCAGGTCAGAGTAAGTACCGATATAAGTCTGGCCTACGGTCAGCCTGTCGATCTCTCCCAAATCACCGATTTTTTAAATCATATCACTCGTGGAATCTCCGATTTTAGATATTCCAGCTGGGGGCTTGGACTTACTGTTTCTCTGGGACATGGATATCTTAATCTGAAAACAAAAGATGGTGGCATTCATGTCTCTGATGACGGTTTGTCTTTAACTATGGATGCGGATCTTGATGTAAAAACATCTGGTTTCGGACTTCAAAAAAATTGGGATTTCGGTAACCCCTATGAAAATGGTTTCAAGCTTAACGGTTGGGGGGCTGCTATTAATGCTGGTGTTCTCATGTATGGTGAACACAGTCTGTTCAGTTTGGCTTTGCGAAGGTTCGGCCCCATGATCTGGAATGATGTACTGGAAAAAAGAGTCTCTCTAAGTTCTCAGGAACTCACTATGGCTAAAATCATCGATGAAAAAGTGGACATTATTGATGAAGACCAGCTACCAGATGAAAATGACCCCCTTGTAAATAGAGGAAGTCGTGTGGGATGGCAACCTACCAGGTTAAATGTAGGTTTGGGATACAGGTTCAATTTCGCTCACAACGATAAACAGATATTGCGGGCGTTAACTGAATATGTCAATACATCATTCGAGTACGAACAAAATCTGGCTCCATGGCCAGGACGTACATTTGTACCAAGATTCTCCCTTGGTGCTGAGAATGGCTTTCTGTGGGGAGTTCTCCCATTCCGGGCCGGCTTTATTTTCGGTGGCGCTGAAAAAATCGCATCCACTGCTGGATTTGCCATTGGTTTGCCATGTTTTCGTCTGCAGTTTGCATACAAGGCTATCGGATCTCCGGTTTGGTTCCCCAAACGAGGCCTCGAGCTCGCATTTGGTTTAAGCACAGAATGGCGCTCTCATCGTGATCCGGATAGAGATGGTATCTCTGATAAAACCGACCGATGTCCTTTTGAAGCCGAAGATATCGATGGCTTTGAAGACAAGGATGGATGTCCTGATCTGGATAACGATAAGGATAACATTGCAGATAAACTTGATTCCTGTTTAAATACTCCCGAAGATATAGATCAGGTTCGGGATTCCGACGGTTGTCCTGATTATGATAATGATCTTGATTCTGTTGCAGATTCTCTTGATAAATGTCCCACTCTGGCTGAAGATCCGGATTCCTTTGAGGATTCCGATGGCTGCCCGGATCTGGATAATGATAAGGATAGTATTCCGGATTTACTTGACAATTGTAAAAACAGCCCGGAAGATAAAGATAGCATTAAAGATAATGATGGGTGCCCGGAAATTGATGCTGATAGTGATGATTTTACCGATTCGCTTGATAGCTGCCCTGAAAATGAAGAGATTTTAAACTTTATTAAAGATAACGATGGTTGTCCTGATACAATTATCTTTTTCTCTCAGGAGCAGAAGACAACGCTTTATGCTGCTTTGAACAGTATACTATTTGATTCAAAAGAAAAAATAAAGCAAGCCAGTTTGCCTGCAATAGACTCAGTAGCACTTCTGTTAAATAGTACAGCTGAACAGCACTACCTGTTATGCTGGAGTGATTCAAATCTTACCGATTCCACAAACAGGAACAGGGCTGTAAAAATCGGTGAAATATTAATCGAAAAAGGATTTGCACCAGCACGGCTGTTCATTCCTGACTCCAATTCTGTTCTCTTGGGCTCATATTCGGAAAATCCTGCTAATCCTTTGATAATCAAAGTCATCGAAACCGTTAATGAATTCAATTCGATGGTTAAGAAAATTAATCGTGAAAAGATAGACTCGATTCCTGAAAATGTTAAAACAGACAGTACCGTTAAAACAGACAGTACCGTTAAAACAGACAGTACCGTTAAAACAGACAGCACCGTTAAAACAGACAGCACCGTCAAAACAGACAGCACCGTCAAAACAGACAGCACCGTCAAAACAGACAGTACTGTCAAAACAGACAGTACCGTTAAAACAGATAGTACCGTTAAAACAGATAACAAGGTGAAGCCAGAAAGCGAGAAGAAAACTGGCGGAATGTAATTAGTCGAATAGTATCTGAGTAATTAGCCTCCCAAAAAACCGTTAATTTTACTGCACTTGAGATGGCGGTTGCAATAAGCTTTCTCAATGTGCAGATGTTTTCATAAGCAGCAGACAAAAACTATAGCCCGATTCTGGTAAATGAGTCAGCTTTTTAGTCCGGTCGATTCATTCTAATTTAAAGAATTTCAATAATATATGGAGGTTGTCTGCTTTTTATCTACCCATTATAACAGATCTTTTTTATTAGCCCGGTTATACATAATGCTTCAACAATTGCTAATTGCCTGCTATAAAACGTTTAGTTGATATCGCCTCCTAGTATTTTATTTTTGAACTTTATAAAAAATTTCCATAACTAAATATCTATGAAAAATTCCGCAGTTGATGCAGAATGCAAAAGCATAACTGATTGAAATGATAAGGCTTGAAACAGTGCGGCCTTATTGCAAGGTGGTAAGGAAAAACCGCTTAAATTCCTTAGTATTCTATGTGGTACGCTCGCATTCAATTATGGATTTTTAGATTTATCTGATAACAACCGATGGATGTGTTTCTCTGCAACTATGCAATCATCCGGAGAGGTGATACATGAACAAATTGGTGAGATACTACTTATCTGCTGGAATTGCGGCGGTATTAATGATCCCTGTTCAGGCCGAGGAAGTTAACCTTCAGGGCAAAGTAATAGACACGAATGGTGATCCGGTAAATGGCGCGCAAGTAAAGTTGTCCAAATTGAAATTCTCCTGTACGACTGATAACTCCGGAAATTTTCAGCTTAAAAATACTGGCGTTTCCTATGGTCTAAACCAAAATACCAGAGGAATTATAAGGTTAAAGAATAAAGTGCTTGAGCTGGGAAATTATTCATCTGCTTCTGTAACGGTTTTTTCTATAAATGGTGCAACTCTTAACAAAATTAATATTGAAAAACAGAATCGGATTTCGATTGAGAAACTGATACCTGCAACCATTAATTCTCAGACAGTGATTTTATCTATAACAGCAGGAAAAGAAAAGGTAAATCTAAAAGCAGTTAAATGCGGATCTCAATGGTTATGGAATGATGTTCAAAATGGCTCAATTTATCATAATTTTAAAAGTGCTTCAGCTGCAGCAGACGACACCCTGAAAGTCTCCAAGTCTGGAAAGCAGACCTATACTCTACCAATTAGCAGTCTGGTTGCCAATCTGGCTGTAATAATTCTTTATGATGACAACAAAACAGACGATTCAGCAAGTATGATAGGTGATGTGGCGTTTTCTGAACCGAGCAAGACCTTTAAGAACAGTTTATCTGTAAAATTGAGCACAGAGATTCCTGATGCACAGATTCGCTATACCATCGATGGACAGTTGCCAACTTCATCTTCAACACTTTATAACGACCAGGCTGTCAATATAAAGCAGACAACCCAACTGCGGGCTGCAGCTTTCGTAAATGGTACACTATCCGGAAAATATAGCACAGCTATTTATATAGCCATCAATTTCGATTATACATCGGATATTCCCATAATTATTCTGGAAGGTTATGGTAAGGGTAAACCAAAAGACAAATACAATTTTATCGATGTGGCATTCATGGCTTTCGAACCGGTCAACGGGGTGGCAGATATAAATAATCTTCCTACTCTGGTGACTCGGGCAGGATATCATTTACGTGGCCAGTCATCACTAATGATGTTTGCACAGGCACCTTATAGAATTGAATTCTGGGATAATAATAACAAAGATGCCGATTATCCGGCTCTGGGGATGCCTAAGAGTTCCGACTGGGCTTTAATATCAATATGCACTGATAATTCTCTTATTCGTAATGTTTTAGGATTCGAAATCGGGAAGGCTGCAGGTCTTGCTGCTGTTCAATATCGTTGGGCAGAGGTGTTTATCAATCAGGATAGTGGAGCTGTGCAGAAATCTGACTATGAAGGAATTTACAATCTAATCCAGCCTATTAAAAACCGGAAAACCACACTGGATCTTAAAAAACTGAAATCAGACGATACTGATCCTGCAAAAATATCCGGCGGGTATATTTTTAAATTTGATCAAATGGTAGATGATAATGATATGATTAAACTGCAATGTACCGGGGCAAAGAAAATAACTGAAGCGGGCGGCGGATGGGGAGGAAAGGTCGATTCTAATGCCACCTGCTGGGATGATCTTGAACTGGTCGATCCAGCAGAGCCCAATGATCAGCAGATAGCCTGGATAACCGATTACATTCAACAGTTCCATAATGCACTGCATGCAAAACCGGCCGGTGACTGGAAAAAATATGTAGACATGAATTCCTTTGTAAACATACATGTGCTTAATGAAATCACTCGCAATGTCGATGCCTGGGTTAAAAGCCATTATATGTATAAAGACAGGGATTTGCCTATAGTTGCCGGGCCGGTATGGGATTATAATTTTGCATTGGGTAATTATACTGATGGTAATTTTGGTATGTCTTCTGGTACAAAAAAAACAGGATGGCATATTCTGGATAATCGCACTGGAAGTGGAGACTGGCACACAATGATGTGGAAGCAACCGGAGTTCAAGAGTGCCTTTAAAAATCGTTATCAGGAGCTTCGTAAATCTGCATTGACCGATGCAGCTATTGATAAAATTATAGATGATATTACAAAACCACTCAACAATGTCGCTCAACGTAATTTCAGTGCCTATCCTATGGGTGATTGCTTTACTGAGGAAGGTAAAAGACAATTTGGTTCTATGTTCAAACAGGTAATCAAAGATTCAACCTGGAATGGACAAGTGGATTCTGTAAGGATCTGGACTAAAAAGAGACTTAAGACTCTGGATTCACTGTCCAGTACACTGAATTAAGTGTATTGGTGTGTAAGGATTTCCTTATTTTATTATTATATGTAATTATAATATTCATTGTAGACATACTGTGTAACAAATTTATAGATATTCAGGAAAAAAGAGTATTATTATATCTTCAGAGATTATTATCAAAGGGTTTGATATGAGTATTTTATTCAGAAATTTTTGTCTTTGTGCTGTATTGATAGTTGGAGTTGTAATCAACATTCAATCAGAGGAAATAGACATTCAGGGAAATGTAATCGATGAGAGTGGCAATCCGGTAAAAGATGCACAAGTAAAATTGTGTAAAAATAAACTAACCTGCTTGTCGGGTGATGATGGTAATTTCCTGTTGAATGGAAATACCGGAATCAATCAATATGCAAGCAGAAAAAACCATAGTTTCATTGGTATAAAAAACAGAAGACTGCAGCTTGGGGATTACTACAATTCTTCTATATCCGTTTTTTCCATAAATGGAGCAATCCTCAATAACATTACCCTTGAAAAACAGAATTGTATTTCGATAGATAACCTAATCCCTTCTTCAATTAATTCTCAAACTTTAATTATTCGCATCTCTGCCGGAGAAGAAAGGATAAACCTGAAAACTGTAAAATGCGGATCTCAATGGTTATGGAACGAAGTTCGAAATGGCTCAATTTATCATAACTTGGAAAGCGCTTCAGCTGCAGCAGTCGACACCCTGAAAGTCTCCAAGTCTGGAAAGCAGACCTATGCTCTACCAATTAGCAGTCTGGTGGCCAACCTGGCTGTAATAATCCTTTATGACGATAATTCCAATGACAATACTCCATCTATGATTGGGGATGTAGATTTTTCAGAACATAGTAAATCATTCAAATCCAGTTTTACACTTACCATGAGCACCAAAATTTCCAATGCGGAAATACGGTATACAACTGATGGAAAACTTCCGACTGCAACGTCAACTCTCTATGATGGAAAAAATTTTACTGTCAGCAAGACTACTCAATTAAGAGCTGCAGCCTTCGTTGGAAATGTACTATCCGGTAAAAGCAGCAGTGCAATTTATATTCAAAGGAATTTTGATTACACATCTGAGATCCCCATTATTATTATGGAGGGTTATGGTGGGGGCAAACCAAAGGATAAGTACCATTTTATTGATCTGGCCTTTATGACTTTTGAACCGGTAAACGGGGTCGCAGATATCAACAATCCACCTACACTGGTATCTCGGGCAGGGTATCATCTGCGAGGGCAATCTTCAAAGGGGTTTAAACAATCACCATACCGTATTGAACTCTGGGATAATGACAATAAAGACGTTGATTATCCTGTCTTAGGCATGCCTCCGGGTTCTGACTGGGCGTTGATTTCTCCCTGTACAGATAATACCCTGATCCGCAATGTGCTCATTTTTGATCTGGGAAAAGCCATGGGATTGGCCACGGTTCAGTATCGTTTTGCTGAAGTTTTTATCAATCAGGATGATGGTGCTCTTGAGAAAGCCGATAATGAAGGTATATACGCACTGGTTCAACCTATCAAAAATCGCAAAAACACATTGAATCTCAAAAAATTAAAACCGGATGATACTGATCCGGCCAAATTATCCGGAGGTTATATATTCAAATTTGATCAAGCGGTAGCAGATAGCGGAATGCTCAAACTTGAATGCACAGGCGCAACTAAAATGACCCAAGGCGGAGGTGGTGGATTCGGTGGGGGTGGAAAAGCGGATTCGACTGCCACCTGTTATGATGACCTTGAACTTGTCGATCCTCCTGAACCAAATCAGCAGCAGATAAAATGGATAACAGATTATATTCAACAGTTTCATGATGCATTGCATGCAAAACCGGCTGGAGATTGGCAAAAATATGTGGACATGAATTCTTTTGTCAATAATCACATAATAAACGAAGTAACTCGCAACGTTGATGCCTGGATCAGAAGTCATTATATGTATAAAGATCGTGACAATCCTATAAAAGTCGGACCGGTTTGGGATTACAATTTCGCTATGGGAAATATGACCGACATGGGTTGGGGTGGTGGCGCTAAAAAAACCGGGTGGCATATTCTTGATAACCGCACTGGCAGTGGAGACTGGCACACTATGATGTGGAAACAACCGGAATATAAAAGTGCGGTAAAAAACCGTTATTTAGAACTTCGTAAAACGATATTATCTGATGATGGTTTCAATAAACTGGTGGATGATTGCAGAAAGCCATTAATGCATGTAGCTATACGAAATTTCGAAGCCTGGCCTATGGGAAAATGTTATAATATGGGCATGTCTACCGCTTCTAATGACACAACCTGGGAAGGCCAGATCGACTCATTGAAAATCTGGACCAAAAAGAGACTCAAGACTCTGGATTCATTAATAAATACTCTGCCATAATTTAAATTTCTGTAAATAATATTTTATTCAGCATCTTCCCTGGTGGAAAATGCTGTTTTTTTATCTGGTATTTTCTTTCGCTTCTTAATTTTTCACGATGGAGTCGCTATGAACCCATATATTCAAAATTACCTTGATCTTCTCTGGAAGATGTTTCAATACGATATCGATAAACTAAGTCAGCCATGGATGTATTACTGGGTGCTGGTTCCAGTCATGTTTTATCTGGTGTTTTTCTTTGTCAAATGGACAGTGCTTACTACCCCTCTCTGGCTGCCTCTGACAATTGTATTACAATCTTTTAGAAGAAAATGTGTTCGTAAACCTTGATGCATTAATTCAGTGTGGCTGGACAGAAAATAAGGCAATAAAACGATCTATCCTATCATCCAGGACAGGTTTAAAACAAAAAAGTCACTCACATTGCGAGTGACTTTTATTATCCTTCAAATTTGAATCAAAATTTCGCAGTCGAGGTGGATGATTAATGTCCTGAATTCAACTGCAGAATTTGGTTTAATGCAAGAGTATTATTTGTAGTTTGGAAATTTTATTTGCATCTGATCACTATCGGTCTGTATCTTCAATACATAAGTACCTGCAGCCCGTGATTCTATATTGCAGGGAATAGAGTTGGCTCCGCTTCGTAAAAATGATGCATAAGAAAATACCGATCTTCCTCCAATATCATACAGGCTCAATTTAACATTGGAATTTCTGGAAAGAACTAATTGAAATGAATTGTTTTTAAAACTCCAATTCACATGATTCAATGTCGAAATTCCGGCTTTTCTGGAAAAGATACTGGATATAGTCCCAGGTGAAGCAACTTTAGCCACCCAGGCAGAAGGATCATTTCCAAAAACAAGAGGATTTTTCCTGGATATTGCCATCCCAAGATTACAAACTGGCCATGGACTGGAATTATCAAATTTGATTTCATCTACAAGCATATAAGGAATTATAGAGTCTACAGAATCAATATTTTTATCCCAATAAGGATCGCAGGGCTTTTCGATGCTGACCTTTTCACCTTTTCCTGATAAGTTACTTGGATAGGTGAACATTTTAACAGAAGCTGGAACCGAATAAATCTGACGAAACAGAGCTTCGGTGATAGTATCCGATGATATTAAAACCGTTTCACCTGCACCTACTGTAACATTTTTGGGAAAGTAAAAACCAATTCCGTTTATTCTCCAGGCATTAAAAGGTCTGTCCGGGTCGAATGGAGAGATCGTTTTGTCGGTGATATTTTTGATTGCTATATAATCTGTGCCATTATTTGCATTGTAACAGATTTCAGTGATTACCAGCGGACCTACAATTGGATCGCTATTTTTATTACCCAAAGTAAGCTCTTTCATGGGTACAAAATGTTCTCTTCCGGAGTTATCAACAACTCTTCCAAAGGAGATGCCGTTTTCGATTTCACCATAGTCAAAGCCATGGCTGAATCCACTTAAGGAATCATTGTTATCTGCAGAAAAAATGTAAGCTCCGTCACCATGGGTATTTAGGGAAAAAGAATTTGGATTAGTGGAATCTTTATCAAAATCCTGCTCTGTGAAATAGGTATATCCTTTAGATGGAATATTTGTTCCAGAAGGAATCTTAAATTTTCGGGGAACTTTCTTGTCGTCGGTAAGATACCAGCCACTAATATCGACTGCGCCATCATTTGGGTTGAACAACTCTATTGCATCATACAGATGAGGATCATCGGTATTAGAAAGTACTTCATTAATATAAATCGGCGAGATATTTTTTGGATCAGGATCTACAGCTCCGGGTGAACCTCCTATTTTACTGGAAGCTCTCCACCATGCTGCACTATCAGGATCATTTGAATTGCTGTTTGCTTTAACCAGAGTAAAACCGGCACCATCAGCTGAAATCGGCCAGGGAATATCTGTTTTGTAGTCAACCGAAAAAACAGTCAGATTGTTCACCGTATCCTTAAGAGTAATTTTTTCACCTTTATTATCCAGATGCCCGGTAAATACACCGAAAGGTTCTACTCCATAGCGTTGTTTAAACATATCCTTATTGTATGCAAGCACTATGTATTGACCTGCACCCAGTGATGTGTTTGCTGGAAAAGAATATGTGACTCCATTGGTAATTGCCATTCCACCCATGGACACTGGAGTCGTTCCGGGGTTGAATAGCTCGATAAATTCAAAATTATCACCATTTATGGTATCTAATGACAAAGGATTGTAATTTATCTCTGTAATAAACACATCTGAAAAAGATAGTACCGCCATTGTAGCTATCAATGCACCTGCTTTAAGTAATCGTTTACAATTCATATTTTGGATCAGACCTTTCAGATTTAATAATTACTTTTTTAACTGAATTATATACCTGGTTTGAGGCGATTTGTATAAAACTTCGTATGTATACTTATGCGCTTAATAATACAGTTCCAAATTCTATGGCTGGATAAACTTCTGTACTGTTTTACTTCGAACTTAGAATTACAGGCTATAAAGCCTTAAAAACCAATTCCTTCCGATGGAAAAATATTGTTATCGTTACTACAAAGTGATCAAATTGGCAGAAATAACCTAACCTTTAGAATCTAATTTTTAGTGTAAAATAATATACTTTTTGTTCTAAAATTTGTTTTCAACCAATAAAATTCTTTTTACTCCGACTTTCTGCCTGTTACAATAATGGAGCTCACGGTAGAAAAATATTTGTTGTTTTTGTTTTTATCCATCAGAGTTTCTAACCAGAAATCTGCTTCAGCCTTAGTGATAACTCCTGCATCTAGAGCACAACCGGTTAACCAGGCACCAAAAGGAGATTCTTCCAGTTTCGTAGTGATAAGGGTTTCAACCTCGCAGGTAATATTCTTAAAACCATTTTCGATAAACTGCCTCCTGAAAGCTCTTCCGGCAAATCCATCCGGACGCATTCTGCTGGCAAAAAATGTCACCAGTTTTCTCTCCAGGCCGATATCTGGAAAATCAATAGATGCTGAGCCCCAATCCACATCAGTTAAAACCAGTGTACCATCTGCTTTTAATACCCTTTTGATTTCAGAAAAAATAATGCCCCGGTTGATCTCTTTCGGTATAACCTGAAATAACCGTTCTGCTCTGCAGGAGTCAAAAAATTCTTCATTAAAGGGGAGCTGTTGAACTGTCCCTGTCTGATGGAATACTCTTTTATTTACACCGGCTTTTAAGCCTTCTTTATCTGCAATGGCGATCATCTCTTCATCCATATCGATTCCATATACAAAGCCTGATTCTCCTACCAGCTGAGCTAACTGGATGGTATCGATACCTGGTCCACAGCCCAGATCCAGTACTATATCGCCTGTTTTAATGTTCATCTTACAATATGTAACCTGTTCAGAAAGCACATTGCTCA
>DATAMG010000115.1:0-7736 GCA_036260705.1 Chitinispirillaceae bacterium
CTGCAGCACCAGTGCCATATAACAATCCATTTTCGATCCTGAATCGATTTGAATTGTTCTGATTATCATCACCACAAGTGTCCATATGGGATATTAAAAGCAAAGTTGGATTGTAATTGCGTCCGAAAATACAACCGACAACATTACCTGCATTATCTTTAAAAACCCGATCGTATGAAAGAGAATCAAGCGCTGAAATAACTGTATCTGCTACTTTACCTTCAGAAAAGCTGGGACTTGGAATTCCAATCAGTTCACAAGCCAGTTTATGCAGGGCTGGTTCGAGAGCTGATGCTTTTTGCCGAAGTAAATGATACATTGGACCGATTATCCGTTTTCAGTTATTGCTGATTAATCGCTTTTAAGCCTGCGTTTTCAGAGTATTTTTATATTGGTACAAATATGTGCCAGTTTCTTTTTTAACCCTAACAAACACAAATGATTCAGTTTGCAATCATTACCTGAATAACAACAAGTAAATGCATACTGAATGTTCAGATATCTCAATAGGGTCTGAATAAACGTCGCAAATATCAGGCCAATCTTTCAGCCGCTTTTTAAAGCTCCTTCTTTGAATACAACGTATCAGACTATTTCAATTTGAAATAGTTGTGTTTTCATTTTGAAAGATTGTATTTTCATTTTGAAATACTTTAACAGAGTAACCCTATGTTAGCCAATGATCTGCATCTTTCAGAAATAATCGAATTTTCCGAAGGCGAAATCAGTCTTCAGGGCAGAAGACTCATTCTTCATGACATGCTTGCAATTGCAGAATTGCGCAGGGATCTGTTGAGATCTCTGGGCAACGAGCAGACCAGACAAATTCTTACCCGATTTGGCTATTGGTGGGGTAAAGCTGATGCTGCAGCCATGAAAAGAATCTTTAAATGGAATGAGATTGAAGAACTAATTAAAGCCGGCCCAAGACTGCAAACTTTAGCAGGTGCAGCTAAAGCGATTGTTAAAAATTTGACCATTGATCCTTTTCACATGGAAATACTGTGGCATGAATCAGCAGAAGTAACTGAGCAGCTTTTATCAGATGGCCCAGCTCAGGAAACAGGTTGCTGGATACTTTGCGGATATGTCAGTGGATTCGTTTCGTATTGCCTGAACAAAGAAATCTATTTTATTGAAGAGCAATGTATCTCCAAAGGAGACCGGATATGTCTGGCGGTGGGCAGGGAAAAAGAATCATGGGGAGAGCTGATTAATTCCCACTTACCTTTTTTCATGCTCAAAGACATTCAAAACAGAATAGAGCAATTATCAGAAAGCCTTCGACTTAAGTCATCTCAGATTGATGAACAAAGGAGAAAGGCTGCAATTAAAAACCCAGCACCTTCATCGCTGACTCATCCGGAAATTCGCAGCACTTCTTACCTGAAGATATTGCATCTTGCAGAACGGGTAGCCCCATACGATTCAGCCCTTTTGATTACTGGAGAGACAGGTACAGGTAAAGAAGTACTTGCTCGTCACATTCACTCATTATCAAACCGGCGTGGAAACACATTTCTTCCAATAAACTGCGGCGCACTACCGGAGACCTTACTGGAAAGTGAGCTTTTTGGGCATACTACTGGAGCTTTTACAGGAGCTAACCGGGAACGAGCCGGAATCTTTGAAGATGCTGCAGGTGGTACAGTATTTCTTGATGAAATCGGAGATATCTCACCAGCCCTGCAGATTAAACTACTCCGCGTTTTGCAGGAACATGAAATAGTACGAATCGGTGAAAACCGGGCTCGTTCTGTTGATGTTCGAATCATGGCTGCAACTAACCGTAATCTCCACCAGCTCATTCAAGAAGAAAAATTCAGAGAAGATCTTTATTACAGACTTGCAGTTGTCGAGATACATACTCCACCTTTACGGGAAAGAATTGAAGATATACTTCCTCTCGCCCGTAGCTTCGTTAAAAACTTTGCTCAATCATTGAGGATGCCGCAACTTCGCCTGGATGCCTCCTGTTTGGACTACCTCCAATCTTATAGCTGGCCAGGCAACATCAGAGAGCTCGAAAATGCAATAGAGCGGGCAGCACTCCTTTGCACCGGGAGCCTCATTCGTCCTGAAAACCTGAATCTGCGCACAAACTATATGCAGTATGACATTACGGCAAGCGAAAATAGTGTGCTCTCTCTGGAACAGCTTGAGATCCGTCATATTTCTTCAGTTCTGAAACTCACCCAGGGAAATCAACGTAGAGCATGCGAAATACTAGGTATCAGCCCTGCTACGCTGTGGCGAAAATTAAAACGTTTAAAAGGATAATTACTATCCAGTCATACTCCATAGGTTGAAGTCTGAAACTGTACTCATTTTTTTTCTTTTTTTTTATCAATAGCCTTTTCTTTGAAAATTTATTCACAATCTGTACTCAAATTATGCATTTAAATTGCCTATTTCTTTTTTTGTGTCTATATTTCCATCTATGGAGCGACTGGAAACCTACACTGATTACCGGCAGTTTCTTCGCGATTTTTACGAAGATCGCAAAAAAAGGCTACCTATATTCTCTTACCGCTACTTTTGCATTAAATCGGGCCTTAAATCACCTACACTTTTTAAAGAGGTAGTTGATGGAACGCGAAACCTCACTTCCAAAACAATCCCGGCCTTCATTAAAGGTTTGAACCTCACACCTGTTGATGCCCAATACTTTATTGCACTGGTTCATTTTAATCAGAGTAAAAGCGTAGAAGAAAAAACTCAATATCTTGAGCAAATGCGAAGTTTGAAAAGAAAAATCACCCAGGAAGTCGTACCCATAGATCAGTACGAGTTCTACTCGCTCTGGTACTACCCGGTGTTACGCGAGCTTGCCTGCATAATCCCATGGAATGGGGATTACGGAAAACTGGCCAAAGCCCTCAATCCACCTATTAAATTATCAGAAGCCCGTAACGGCATTAAATTCCTGATAAATAAAGGTTTTCTAAGTCAGTCAATTGATGGAAAGTATATTCAAACAAAGCCAGCCATTACTTCTGGCGCAGAAGTTACTTCACTCGGCGTACGCGCATTCAATGAAACAATGGCTAAAAAGGGTGCTGAGGCAATTAATGAATTTTCTCCAGCTATTCGAGATATTCGAACACTGGTAATGGGAATTTCGCCTAAAAGTTACCCTCTTATCAAAGAGGAAATACGTGAATTCATTAACAGAGTGGTTAGAATTGTCGATGACGATTCACAATCGGATCGTGTATATAATCTCAGTGTGCAGTTATTCCCCCTGAGTAATCTGGCAGATGAGGAGAAGCCCGGTGACATTCAAAAATAGCCATAAATATTTACCTTCACTTCTGACCTGTATTGCCATTTTAATCCTATGCTGTTCTATGGGTGGTTCAACAGAACAGGGGAATGCAAAAATTTACGGCACGGTCAAAAATCCTTCAATGACAGATAAAGAAATCGAATTGAATTTAGTTTCAGAACATTTCAATCCATTTGACAGTAACAGTGGAACTGTGTTTAAAGCAAAAACAGATACTATGGGTAACTATAGTTTTGAAAGCATTCCATTTGGGTCCTACTATCTATACGCACGTGATGACAATCACAAATTCTCCCTTTTGAAAGGGCCTTATGAACTTAAAGAGAATGAAATCGTTATGGGAAATGACACTCTTAAGATTTCCTCGCTGATCAGAATTAAATTGACTGATTCGATGGTCGGCAACACAAATGGCTTTTATATTAAAGGTTCTACAGATACAGCATTAGTTACAGATACATCACAATCTTTTATTGGTGGTGTTCCATCGGGTACACATGATTTAATGCTTTATTTTCCTGATAATTACAATCAAAATACACCTGTTGTTTATGCAAAGAACATCACTGTTCGACCAGCTGATACTATCTCTATCAGTTTTATGAACAGACCTCCCCTAATCATAACCAGTTCATCTGATCTTTTGCCTGTTGTTAAAATCGACTCTCTTTACCTGGATACCATAAAGGCAATCGATCCGGATACAGATCACATTATATATTCAGTAATCAATCCCCCGTCTTCTTTTACTATTGATTCATCATCAGGTATTATCAGATGGATTCCGGTCTCTTCAGACACTATAATTCAGGCAAAAATCATTGTATCTGATGAACATGGTGCAACCTCCTCTCTACAGTGGAACGTCAGAATAAAGAGTGCCCGTCAAGCACCGACTCCGACCTCGCCAAACGGAATCCAGGTTTGCTTCCTTGATTCGACATATTCTTATTCAACAGATTCGTTTTATTGTGCCAGTACTCCGACCCTATACCGTTTCAGCTGGGGTGATGGTGATACATCATCCTGGTCTCCAATTCCTTCAGCCAAACATACATGGCTAAGAGCAGGTGCATTTTCAATTCGGGTACAGGTGCAATGCAATGATTTTGGAATGCCATCTGCATGGTCCTTACCAAAAAGTGTTCAGGTCAATAAAACCAGAATCAGCGACATTCCATCTCTATTTTTTAGCAATGACACTTTTTTCACTTATGATAAGATTCAATTATATATTGATACACTTCAGTGCAGCTCTACTCAATTATATAGAGTTTTCGTTGACGATAGCGATTTTACAGGTTGGACAAACTCTTTGGTAATTTCATTTACTCCAAAAAAACCAGGATTGCATGAATTTAGAATATCCGGCTGGTGTGATACTGCAAATTCTTTTCCATCAGCACAATCCGACCCTTATTTATTTTATGTAAATAATTTTGTGTTAGAACCACCTGATATATCTGGAGATAGTATCTACAAAGGACAAGATTCGGCTTTTATGCAATATTCTATTTCTGGTAGTAGTTGTAATGGAATTGGGAACCAGCAATACCGGCTTTCAGTTTTCTTTAGAGATACATCATTCACAAATGACCCCATCTTATATGATACTCTGGCATACCTTTATCAAATTGTTCCTGTAGTGGATACTTTTTACCTTTATGACACTTTGAATCTATTGAATCCGGACACAACCTATTGGGGTAATTACGAACAATTCCAATTGAAATTCATGGGACCTGCAGATTTTGAAATACGCGTACAGGCAAAATGTAATGAAATACTTTCAGACTGGGCCAGTTTCAGAGTTTTTAAGATGGAGTAATCTGTTCAGGTTATATGCATTATGCAGAAATGAAAGTATTGCTTCATTTTGAGAGCCATCTTATATTAAAAGTTTTTATTGATAATCGTAAAATGATTTAACTTATAATTAAGAACATTTCACATCTTTCACCTCCATTGTGAGTAAATTTATGATAAGATCTGATACCAATGAAAACTCTTTTTCTGATAATAATAATGACAAGGATTCTCACCATAATTCGGGTGAATCCGGCATTAATAAAAATGCACACCCAGAACCTGATCAGGACGTTTGGAACCGTTTCTGGCGCAGCAAAAAAGAAATTGATAAAGTATATCCATCTTCACCATCCGTATTGAATGCTATAACCAGTCAATTTGATGTCAGGGGGATGCAGATCCTTGAAGTGGGTGCCGGATCCGGCAGGGACAGTGTTGAGCTGACCAACAGAGGTGCACATGTAACTGTACTGGATTTCGCTTCTGAAAGCCTGTCTATCATTAACAAAATGAAACGTGAACTGAGAATAGATGATGATCAGCTTCGATTAATCCGTGCGGATGCTTTTCAAACACCATATCATGATAATACATTTGATCTGGTATTCCATCAAGGTCTTGCAGAACACTTTCGTAACCCTCTTCCTCTTCTTCAGGAAAACTATCGCATTACCAAACACGGTGGCTATTGTCTGTGCGATGTTCCTCAGACTTTCCATATTTACACAGTTATAAAAAAACTTCTTATTGCCATGAACAAATGGTTTGCGGGATGGGAAACTCAAATGACAATGCCACAACTAAAAAGACTCATGACTAGTGCCGGTTTTGAGGTTACCTACGCTTACGGTGACTGGATGAGGCCAAATCTTATGTGGAGGATTTTAAGAGAAGCTGCTTTCAAATACGGAATTCAACTGCCTAAATATCCTTTGCAAAATACCATTTATGGTAAAACTAAAGATAAACTTCTGGATTTTCTGGCAGATAAACCATTAGCACACTGGACACAACTTTCCATTGGTGTACTGGGACGCAAACCATAAGGGTAAAAACAAATCTTTGATTCACCCTATCGACCTTCCATATCGATTCTGTACTCATTTTTTGCTGCCCTAATTATAACATGGCGTTTTTGAACTGATTGGACCATACAATGTACTCAATTCGAGTACGCATTTTGACTTTCCAGCATTGCCGCGCTACAGCTTTCATCCTATATTATTAACAGTGCATAAACCGATACCACCCGTCCGGATTCACATTCGGCAATTTAAGGAGGTGACTGGAAAAAAACATGTCTTTTTTTTAAAAACAATAAACCTTATACCCAACAAAAGGGATATTATGAAAAAAAACTTATTGCTGAGCGTTCTTTTACTGTTGCCACTGTATCTTAACCAATGTTCACCTGTTTCACAGGATCCAGCGGCATCAAAGGAGACCAAATCGGTCCAGATTGCAATCAAAACTCCTGATAACTTCGATTCAATCGCAAATACTGCTTACGTGAAAGTAAGTGCATACGATATGGATACGATTTCGAGTTTACTTAATATTTATGACACGATGATTAGCGGGGAAGTACAAAATATACCAGTAGGCCATGACCGTCTCTTTGAAGTATTTGTCGAGGATTATTATGGCAACATACTCTATTATGGAGATGCATATGCAGATATAAAGCCTGGACGCACCACATATGTCAATATTACTTTGAGAAAACCCAGCGGTGGTTCAGCCGTGATTATCGGAACCATTGAAGACATTCCACAAAACGAATATCTAAATGTAGGTACACCATTTGTCACCGGAGTATATAGAGATTCACTTGATTCTTCATCAGTTCTTGTTATGATGCAGGCATATGGATCAAGCTCATCCGGTTGCGGGATTGAATATTCCTGGAGTATTAATGCATCAGATTCTTTTGTGAAGACAGATTGGAGACATTACGGTGACTTTACTATCAAATTACCTCTCAATTGCGATGTAATGGCAGGTGTACGTGTACGCTGTGCAGAACATGAGATATATATGGGTTCTGACTCTTTGGTCTTTAAAATCAGAAACGGGTTTCTTGTTACAGACACTATCATTAATCCACCCAATCCATATCCTGATACCTTGAGGCTTTCACTGTCTGCAATGGATACGTTTCTTCTTGATGTTCAACCTGGTGATACTGTAACTTTTTATGCAAGGGGTTCCTGGTGTTTAAGCAATTATAACTGCACCGGTCCAAATGGTATTATCGATGATTCACTTCCCAGATCAATTTTCCAATATCCGGAATTACCTGGTGGTGCGCTGCTCGGCTTAGCCGACACATCTCTTTTCCTCATTGGTGAGTATAACACCTTTGTCGCAAACACAAATGGTATTACATTATTGTGCAACAGATATACTCCCGACAGGTGGGGAAGAGAATCAGGTGCTATAGAAATTGATGTTATTATTAGCAAAGAAAGATTGTATTTTACAATTGATTAACAAATTAATATTGAATATGATTCCGGAATTCAGCTCTTTTCCGGAGCCATATTCAATTTGTTAAAAACCGATCTCGTGAAGTTTTTTAGCAATCTCCTCTTTGGAAGCATCTTCACTTATAAAGTCCCGTATGCCAATTTTTACC
>DATAMG010000003.1:0-13973 GCA_036260705.1 Chitinispirillaceae bacterium
ATCAGCTCTTAAATGCGTTGACCTGTATTTATCCCGTAACGATGCATTCATAGATACTTTTGTTTATTCCCTTTTTAATCCTGATTGGGGATGCAAACCTCCGGCTTCTGCATGTGCTTTCGGTTTCGAAACTGTCTGGAAAAAACGGCCAAACGCCGAAACTGTTACTCAGCTAGCACCGGGTCTGGCTGAAACGGTAATTTATTCCTCAGGAAATAATGATGCAAAGAAGATTTCGCTCCGGCATGCCTTCTCTCTAATCGAAGAAAACAAAGATCCGCAGCTTAAGTATCTTTTTATGATGCTTTTTCATATGAATCTAATGGAGCAAATGCAGAAAACCGGCCTGACCACAGATAAAATATTCAAAGATGCCGGTGTTTCAGCAGACACATTTTATGCTATTGTTAATCAGATGATACAGACGGGAAAACAGCAGGATGGATTTGATTTGAGGGATGTAATCAGCGGTCTTCAGGACAATGGAAAAGTATTCATCGATTGGCTGATAGCCGACGGAGCTCTTGAAGAAGACCGGGAATATGTTCTTGAACTGATTCTAAGTTGCGGTTTGAGAGGATATGATTCTTTAATGAATCCGGTAGAATGTGACACATCGTTTCAGCAAAAGGACTACAGTATCAATAATCTTGACGTTTGCTATTTGCTTCGTTTCGGCAGTAAAAAAAGCAGAAAAGAACTCCTTAAACGTTATGGCAACGAAGCCTTTTTCCAGGAAGTCGCCCCTTATTTCAGATTGTCACTATTGACTTCTAAAAAAGAAATCAAGAAGGAGATCGACAAGCTGACTCTGTATGACCCGGATACTTTAGATTCGGAACACTGGAGAGATGTTGATTGGGCATCAAATAATTATCTTATGTTGGTTCCCAATCCCCGTATTGATGAATACAAGTGGAAATATCTCTACATTTTTGATAGCTTTTCAACCAGCTTCGCTGCCAAAACATGGCTATATTACATTCTTGTAAATGAATTCCGTGACAGACATTCCAGAAAGGAAATCATTGGCAGAGTTTCCCAGTATGATTTCCCCTGGGAATTTGCATTTGATATAATGACAATCAGAGACCTGCGTGAACACTCAAGCTCTTACAGTAAAGATCCTATAAGCAGTGAATCCGATATGTTCTGGGAAGCGCCACTGATTGAACAGGTATTATCTCATCGACTGCTCAGAAACGGTGATGTGAATTGTATGCTTCGTTTCTTACCTAAATACGATTATGGATTTAATGATTTCATTAATATAATCAAACAGTGAAAATAACAGAACTAACTTATGCGCCAGAATCAAGTCGAATTGCATGTGGCATTCAGAAACCGCCACCGAAGTAGACGGTTAATGCATCGTGGAAATACTGTTTAATAAAATCCTGTTAAAGAAAGAAATCCGAAAACAAAAAAGGGTCACTATTGATTGTTTCTGGTACTGTTTTGGTTATATTTGGGTGATGTCAAAAAAGCACTTGTTGAATACCGGAAACCTGGGATAGCAAACTTGGATTTGATTTTGCTGTCAATTGTCTCAAAGCGGTTATTTGGCCATTGTGCAGAGCCATGTTGGTTAATCAGTAATGAATAACAAACAAAATCAAACAGAACAATATGATAGAGGGTTTTGGGAAAAAAATGCATTCCCCTTCTCTACTTTAATCCTTTGTTTAGCGTATCTTATTACTGTTTCCATGATTTTTCTTCCTTATGTTTGGAAAGGTCGTTCCATATTAGATGCTCTTGGCGAAGCTGGCGTTGCACGGGGTCTGATTACCATATTGTTTGCAGTTTCAACAGTTTTTGTTACCATGATGTTAACTGTTTATTCTGTTTTTATAAATAAAAATGAAATTCAAGCTGAAGAAAAAGTTTTCCCTCGAGCAATGCAGATACTCAGTACGTTAATAGGTGTTTTAGGAACAATTGTAGGATTCTATTTTGGGCAAGCAGTTGCCCAGGGTGAAGAACAAACTAAAGCTTTGAAACTAGAAGATGCTCTGATGGAAACCGATTCTCTCAGTAATAATAAACTATTTAAAATTACCGCGAACATCACTGGAGGCAATCCACCCTACAATTTTACGATTAAATTTGTTAATGTCGATACAATAAAAACTATTTCAAATCTGAGCAGTCAGAACAGAATCGCTGAATTATTTGAAATTCCCAAGAAAATACCGGAAGATAGCATAATTATAGCATTAACCAAGGTAACAGATACTAATAACAGTTCAATAGAAGATACTTTGAAATTAAAAGTAAAATAGTATAAACCCTGCCGACTGATAGTGTTGTTATCACGCGAGTTACTAACTTTCTTATTATTCTATCCAACCAAAACATCTCTCCATTGGACATTTATTTTATGACATGTCGAATTAAACCCAACTAACTTATCATCAGTTCAATTATTATTTGATTTTAGCTACTTTTGCTGAATAAACTTTTTGGGGGGTGATATCACTCTGAGCCGACCGTATTTGGAAGAAAATTTGAGTAAAATCAGAATTATGTCGGTTTTTTACAATTTTTAAATTCTTGAAAATTCATATTTTAATCCTGCAACCATTTATAGTTTATCCAACATGATCTTACCCTTGGTGAAAAGGAGATACCTGGCAATGAATCATAACAATGATCTCATCCTTAAAAGTAAAGAGTGCATTAAAAAATTGTGTGTCGATATCAAAGAACGCTGTGTCGGTACTGAAGGCAACAGAGAAGCATCGGCCTTTTTTGAAAATGAATTGATCCATTGTGGGTGGGAAACAGAAAAACAGGAATTCATCGCGATAGATTGGATTAATGGTGGTGCTACACTAAAAGCCGATGGAGTGTATTTTGATGTAAAGGTCAGCCCGTATTCACTGGGTTGTTCCATTAAGGCTGAACTTGTGCATGCATCCACTGCAGATCAGCTTGAAAAACTAAATTGCAGGGATAAAATTCTCTTTCTCAATGGTGAAATTGCAAAAGAGCAGCTTATGCCCAAGAATTTTGTGTTCTATAACCCGCAAGAACACCAGAGAGTAATTTCTTTACTGGAAAATAGCGGAACCTTAGCGATAATCTGTGCAACCGGAAGAAATTCAGCTCTGGCAGGAGGTGTTTATCCGTTTCCGCTCATTGAAGATGGAGATTTTGATATTCCATCAGTGTACATGACTGATGAGGAAGGTGCAAAATTAATCCAGTTTATTGGAAAAAACGTCTATCTCCAATCAATTTCAAAACGGATCTCAGGCAATGGCTTTAATGTTATTGGAAAAAAAGGCTGCCAGGGTGCAGATCGAATTCTTATTACTGCTCACATCGATTCAAAAAAAGGAACCCCCGGAGCAATTGACAATGGAACAGGTGTAACAGTTTTACTGCTGTTGGCTGATCTTCTTAAAGATTATACTGGCCCGTACCAAATCGAACTGGTTGCTCTAAATGGTGAAGATTATTATGCCGTTCCGGGACAAATGAAATATCTTCAGGCAAATGATGGAATAATGAATAGTATTAAATGTAATATCAATATCGATGGTGCAGGTTATAAAGAGGGAGGATCGGCTTTTTCGTTTTTTGATCTTCCACAAGATTTGACAAGCAAAGCATTGGAAACCATTAATAAGTACCATCACATAAAAGAAGGTATCCAGTGGCCACAGGGTGATCACAGCATTTTTGTTCAGTATGGAAGACCTGCGATAGCGGTTACCTCTCAATGGTTTTTAGATAATATCGAGAGTCAGACTATTACCCATACTCCAAAAGATAATCCGGATATTATAGATTACCAAAGACTGATCGAACTGGCATTTGCTATAAGAGACTTGGTTTTAAAGATTTAGGCGAAAAAATGGGACGGACTACTGTTTATGGTTTATCTTTAATGTTGAAAAACATAGTCCGTCCCTTAAAGAAGTTTTTACTCACCGAATCTTAATCAGCGGGTATTGTGGTTCGACTCGTAGCACATGGATGTGCAGAGAGCATCCCGACACGAGGTCGAGGTCGGGACCCGAAGGGGGTTTGCTGGATGCAAAACGTGAATCCTGAATGGTGTATCTAAAATATAAGGGGCTTCAATTCAATAGGTCGGGACCTTTTTTATTCCTGCCAAGCCTGGAAATTGGTTTACTACGAATAAGTTTCATAGCATTCTCATGACATGAAGAGAAAACAACAGCTACTGACAGCGCGGCTTCTATCGCTTCGTTAACATTTTTGAGCAGGTCCTAAACTGTTTCACCCTGTGATACGCATCCGGGAATAGCAGGAACAGATGCCCGGTACCCTCCCTCCTGCGCTTTATACAAAGAGCACAACTCAGCTCACTCGCTGCCGTTTTATCTCTTTTTTCCCACTCCAAGCTTTCCTCTGAATCTGTAAGATTCTTCAGTTTTCAACCCACGCCCCTCTACCTGCACCAGGTATGTTCCCTTAGATACCTTGAGTCCTTTTCTGTTTCTCAGATCCCATGTCAATACACCACTTTCACCTTTGTTATTGGTGCGAACTGATCTTGAGTCAAGCATATCCCCCGAAGCATCATAAATGACAATCTTGAGAACAGACTGACACGGTACTTTTACTTTAAAATTTGCTGCACCAGAAGAGAGATCGACAGGGTTATTAGAAAAAGTAATACTACAGTCATTTTGCTTTGATTGTCTCTGGTCATCCAGAGGCGAATTTTCAGGCCCAGTATGACCTCTCTGGGGATTGTCGCGGCGTTTTACAGAAATCTTTGGTTCGATGGTCAAAGTTCCACTTACAAAAGAGATCTCATAATTGTCCGATGAAACACCGGAAGGAACAATTGCATATTCTCCTGGCTCTTCCCCTTCGGAAGCGCGAACGATTTGAAGAGTTCCGGCAAGAACCGATATATCTTCACCGGCAGCGAATCCATCGCAGGTTACTTTAAATTCAGGATCTGTGAGCCCTTGTCCTTTTGTGGTGTCATTAGCACTGATTGCGAGAGGTGCTTTAAGGATTGCCGACCATAATTGAATTGGTACCGACAAAGAATAATTGGGAGCATCAGGGCCGTTTAATACGTATCCCGCAACGGTGACCGGCTTGTTTGCATTTGCATTCTTATCAATAAATACTGCGCTAACATTGCCACCAAGTTCAACTGAATCGCCAGTCAGCACGCTATCAAGTTCAGCAACACCGGAAAGTGTGGCAACGTTGGTACCATCATACACCTTGTTTTGAGCCGTAACCCCTCTGATAAAAACCGCCCTTTTTTTGACTGTAATCGATTGTTCTACATCTGTGGCTTCTTTCCAGGTATCATCACCGCTCTGTGATGCAGTGACGATTGCGGTGCCTGCTCCTTTTATATAAACACTATCAGAAGAGATACTTATGACAGCCGTATTTGAGCTTGTAAATGTTACAGACAATCCGGAAAGAGCCTGTGCATCAAGAAGAAAAGGCATTTCACCATAATTTACTGTGTCAGAAATGGTACTGAATGCAATAGTCTGCTCTCTTTTATATCCCTGCTCTATATAGAGATGAATCTGAGCGGCCGATGCCCGGGAATTGCCGTTGTATGAAGCAAGAGATGTCAGACGTACATAATTACCCCAGGCCGCATCGAATCTCACAAGTGAAATCACACTGTCCGGGTTCCACACTCCAGAGGCTACTGTATCCCAGGAGATGCTGTCCGCGCTTATTTCGATGCGATAATCGGTAATAATACCATAAACATCTTCATTACCGCGTGTGTAGGAGATGCCTGATATTCCGTAAGAAGAACTGGTTTTAAGTATTATGGAGTGCGGATGATTGACTGCTGTTTGTGTATTCCATATCGTATTGGTTTTATTGTCAAGTACATTAGTTGCGGCTCCGTTTCCGGTTTTATTTTCCTGATTAGATACGTAAACGACAGAAATACCGCTTTGATCAAGCAACACAGTATTAGTATCCAGCTTTTTTCTCATAATGGTAAAAAAACCGGAGGTATCAGATGCTTGCGGGTTTGATAAAACAAGCCTGTAATTATTCCCAGTGGTAATGTCTGAACTGATAAGCCATGAATACTGAGTGTCCGCGGAGATGTCATCAGAGATTGTCAGAAGTTCATTACGGCTGTTTAACAGTTGAAGCGCTATTGGGACGCCAGGATTCCTACTATTCCAATGAAGAGAACACACTGATTCAGTATAAAGAATCGTATCATCGACATTTGAAACAATTTTAACTCTGGTTGAGTATTGATCACGAAGTTTCTCTATTGCAGCCCTTACATCAGGAAAAGGCCCGATATGTCCATCTTCTAACCCCTGTGCTTGTCCCGTTTCAATAAGAAGGCTTCTCATCTCCCGTGGAGTGAGAATAATTCCGAGTTCGTTTTTGGCATAAGACTGTATGGCAACTACAGCAGATGCTACAATGGGAGTTGCAGAACTTGTTCCGGAAAATGAGCTTGTATATGTCGCATGCTCACCGCCATTATAAAGATCCCCACTGCCGGTCGAAGCAACGTAGCCCCCCCATCCCTGAACGTTTACTCTGCTACCGTAGGTAGAAAAGTAAAGCTTGTTGTGTAAAGAATTTGCACTACCTGCACCTACAATTATAGAACCGTTGTCACCTCTTGCCATATAGCTGTTATAATATGAGTCATCAAGATCCTGACCACCGTTTCCTGCTGCTGCTACTACTATTATCCCGTCATCTGTGGCTTTTTTGGTAATATCCCATACAAACTGCATAAAATCTGCCGGTACATAGTTACCATCCTTTCCAACGGTCTGCATCTCGTATATGAAAACATCACCAGCTCTGAGTCGCTCGAGTCCAATAAAGATTCCTGCCGATCTGCTAGTGCCAACTTCAGATATACCATAAAATGTATCTGCCTGATTAACCATACCGGTCATACCATAGCTGTTCTCTATTGCGAATAATATTCCTGCTACAGAAGTACCATGATCATCATAATCATGATCTGTGGTTGGTCGAAGTTCTATGAATCGGGATCTTTTCAGGTCTTCATGATCATAGTCAAATCCCCACTCGATATCGGCAATCCGGATACCCTGTCCTTTTATTCCCAGAGACCAGGCGTATTCGATATTTAGAAAAGAACTGTTTCTGTAGTCCTGATAGCTGGAAAGATCTGGCGTAGCCGGAGGAGGTGGTGGGTTAACCGGTTCCAGTGCAGCGTATTCCACGAAGTCCAATTTTTCAAGCTCATCGGCTATTTTAAGAAGCTCTTTACCGGTCATCTCTTCCGCATTTTCAAGAGACGCTAACCCTCTGAAATTGTACTTGTTAAAGGCTTTTTCACCACCTGGAGGCGGGGTCTGCTCTGAACGCATCAATTTTTTTTCTTCATCTGAAAACCGAACTATCTGGTTGAACCGGTATTTTTGCAGAGTGCTCCGGGATTGAGGTGGAGCATTTCTTTGAGCAGAGAAATATGGCTTTCCCTCTTCGATATCCAGTACCTTTCCAGGTGCAAATTTCACAATAAGCCGGTATTTTTGTTCACCGGGCAGAAGATAGTTTTGTCCCTTGAGATTTGTGGATGCATGAGTTGAAATGCAGATTATTATTAGTAATAAAATTGATTTTAACATATCAATATACCTGTGCCTTCTGAAAGAATGCAACCATGTGTATTTTGTGATATGAATTAAACCCTTAGTTCAATTTCTATTAAGATAATTCCATTTAATAAAATTGGTGATCATTGAGGCTGAAAAGTATCATTTATTTTGCAGGAAAATGCTATTTCACAACTGCGTGGGAATTCTCCCCTGGAATGCGCCCTCTTGTCAAGGGAGGATTTACTGCTCTTTTACATAGTTCTACCCTGTCATTCATGTAGCCGAAGTAGAATCTGATTTTTGGGCCCACTCGATTAACCCGCTTAAAAAACTGTTTTTTCCAATGGCAAAAACTTACCTGAAGCTAATAATATTGTTTGTGTATTATCTTGCGGCCCCCTCCTTTTAAGGGACTCTGACTACTAAATCTGTTTTGCTGTACACTCCAGCCTTAAAGGCCCGGATAAGCGAACCTTGCACAGGCGGCAATGCATCTGTTTTTAATAAGTAAATTCCAGGCGGTTGCGTTTTATTTACCATAGATGCGACAAGACGTCCGTCCAGAGTGAAATACCTTACACTGACAAAACACCGTTGTGGCAGCGAGTATTTCAGGATAGAGGATAAACCGCTATAATTAAATGGTACCAGGGAAAACGATTCTGGAATTACAGCTACAATTGCTGCCTGTAAATGGTACCAAAGCGCATTGGGCAATCTGGTTCAGCTAAATGTGACAGGTAAAGGCCGGTCGACGGCATTGTCGGTTGGCAACAATGGTTGCGGAGTTAGTGGCGGTGACATGTTTGTTACAGTAAAGCTTGACACTGCAGACCAGTTGCCGGGGCCGGTATTGTTTTTTGCCCTCACCCGCCAGTAATAAGTCCCGTTTTTAATGAGGCCATTCAATGCTTTCAATGAATCTGTTAGCGTGGAATCATACAGAAACAGATTGGAAAAACTATTGTTTGTAGATACCTGAATATGATAGGACGACCCATATTTCACCTTATTCCAGATAAGCGAAACCCAGATCGGCTGATCTGTGACACCATCGTCAGGTGAAATACAAAGGGGTGGCTGTGGAACCGGAATGGATGTAGTAAAAGAGAAAATCTGACTGTTAGCTCCCCGGCCGGCGATATTATTCCCTGTCACGTACCAATAGTAAGTGGTGCTGTCCGCCAGTCCGTGAGCAGAGTATTGATTATAGTTTGACCGCAAAGCGTTGTTGAGATTATAAATAGAAAGAACAAAGAGGCTTGGGCAGTAAATTCTTTCATATCCCGAAATCCTTGATTTAAAAGTTTTTTATTGGCGAAGAACGAGAAGATAGAACCAGTTATTTCATTACTGACTAACAGTTGAATATGTGCAGGTAACCCTTCTGGGAGGGAAAATCTGACTTCAACAATTTAACTCTGTTTGCCACCCGCGTCAGTTAACTTTTTAAAATATAAATTAAATTGTCAGTACATGCATGTTTCTATTTTAAATCCTCCATTTAAACAAGAAAACTTTCCTGAATTTTAGATATTTGAAACACTCTTATCTCTGTTTTTAAATCTGAATTCCAGAATTTGTTTAGGATTTAAAATTGTGACTTGGAATTATCATCTGTTTAAATATATCAGGTTAGTAGTTCATATGTAAAAATGTCGCTTATTCAGCTCTTCCCCTTCGTAATAAGGGGGGCGCTTTCCGGCAGGGGGATTTCATAATGACCTCTGTAAATCTCAGTAGAGAATTTTGTTATTACTTCCAAATCCTCAGCTCTGATTGATCCAACCAATGGACATAGCATCAGAATTATGTGTTTTTTTACAATATTTCTTCTCTTTAAAACTCTATTTTAATCCTACAATCATCGAATTACTTATCCAATATTATTTTTTTAATTAAATGAGACTTTCTTAAAGAATTACTCCAACGAACAAATCCGGAAGAGTAAAGAGTACATCAAAACTTTATGTGTCGATATAAAAGAACCTTATGTTGGCAGTGAAGGTGATTTTACCACATTTATTTTCAATGCCATAACACTCTCCTATGCTTTTCCATCATTTTCCTTTTTCCATGGTAGTTTTCCAGACATTTCAATTTCAAGTGAGAAACTGAGAAACGTTCTTATTACTACAATTGCCGCAAGAAGACCTACACTCCTGAAACTGGGTTCAACTACCACGGTTCGAATAATATCACCGGCAACTAAGAATTCTAATCCCAATAGAATCGCCCTTCCCAGATCTCTTCTGAAATCCGGAAAGGTTATCTTAATTGAAGTATCTCTTTTGACTATAAAAATTAAAGTTCTGATGATTGCATAAAGAGCACCACCTGCAATCACTGATATGCCAAGGACCTCTAGTGAAGAGCCAGTAATCTCAACAATTTCTTTTATCACTATTCAGACCGACTTTCATTTCCAATTCTTGCATTTCCACTCTGAAGATCATCGACCAAAAAGCTGTTTTATCTTACCCTTCTTATTTGAAATGTTATCTGCTCATTTAAAAACCATACTGCAAGAAAAGCACCTGATGAACTATTTGTATTAAAAACGCTGTTGTTAAAAAAATGTTAGAATTTCCCAGATTTGATTATGATTTTCGTATTATTAAATTAAACCATTGTAAAAGCAAGTGAGGTATAGTTATGAACATAAAACCGATTCACAACAAAAATGACTTAAAAAAAGCCCTTTCCAGAATCGATGAGATCATTGATGCTAATCATGGTACACCAGAGTATGATGAGCTTGAAATTTTAAGCATACTGGTGGAAAAATTCGAGGAAAAGCATTATCCGGTTCTTCCACCCGATCCGATAATTCTCACCACATGCTTTGGGCACTTTGTGTTATACCGTTCGGGATAAACTTTCTCAAACTGATGCAGAGAAGTACATCTCCACACCAGTCTTAATACGCAGACAATTGATTTCGATGGGTTCAAGATTACTCTTCTCCTTATAATTGTCTGTTATAGAATTATAATTCAAATCATAGAAAAATTAGAATTTTCAATTCACTTAATCTTTCTCAACCATAAGCTTCCTCCGGCATGGTAACTGCCTCCATCACCGCTATAGTCCTCCTCATCTTTATCTCCTATATTAAGTTTTCCGTTCAGTAATCGTTTCTGAATGGTTCCGATATATGAATTGAAAAATAAAATTTCAAAACTATCATTGTATTGAAGAAAACTGCGCAATCCATAGGCTTCATTCCATGAACGTCCTGCCTCAACCCATTCACGAGGATATTCAAATGGCCAGAATACATCATGAAAATGGATCAATATTCCCGGCTTAAGTCTGGGAAGTATCTCAAAAAGCAGATACAGAACTTCACTGCCAACTTTCATCTGATGAGATGTGTCGACAAATACCATGTCATTTTCAGTTAACTCTGTAAAATGGGTGGTATCTACATCCTGAACATATTTTTCTATTATGATGCAACTGTTTCTGTCAGATTCTTTGAGCAATGTATTGAGTCGCTGCGGGAATGGCTCTATAAAGGTAAATTGAGTATTGATTTCAGGAAATGCGTCCCGGGTATCAAGCATTACTGCAGATGAAAACCCTGAACCTACCTCCACTACCCGTTTTGGTTTGAAATGACGCAGTAGAGAATAGAGCAGGACTGCATCATGGCCGGTAAAAAAAACATTGTTAAAATTGAACCGGTAACCCTCTTTCTGTTTCTGCTGAAGAGGATATGAGGTACAGTACTCTGAGAGTTTCTCCAACAGTGCAAGTTGTGCTTGCTGATTAAGATGAACCCCGGGAATCGTGGTTATCCCTGGTTTGTAGATAAAATCTGCTCTTTTGCGAATCTGTTCGATATCAGGAATCGGAGACATCGGGTGCTCAAGAGGGTATTTATGAAGAAATGGGGATGAAAACTTTTTTTTCTGAGCAAGCATCAGGTACAAAAAAAATGCAGCTGTGATCAAACCGGTAATACCGATGCAAAAAGAGATAATGATTAGCATTTCAGTTTCCTTATATATAAAGGGATGGAATTATATCATCCATGAGTCTTCTCTGTAAGGTGCCATTGTCTCCTGAACGCGGTCACCAATGGCACGATTTAATTTGTCATTCTCCCAATTTGATGGATTATTATTGATATAATTCCGTATTTTAAATAATTCCTGATCATTACGAATGATATGATCATGAAACCGGTATTGTAAGACACGTTCACCGGGGGTATTACGGATATCATTTATTTGTCTGGTGATAACGGATTTGACACCCGCCATGAATGATGATATCGATTTTGGGCGTAACCGCGGCATTTGTTTTGTTCCCCGTAGAGACGTCCGGCCGGACGTCTCTACGGGGGTGGCAATCCCGGTATCGTTATTACCACCACCCACCAATTGTACGATACCGTGAAAATGATTCGGCATTATCACAAATTCATCTCGTACCAGTTCGCGCCGGATTAAAAACGATTTATCCCATTCTTTTTGCACAATTCGACCAAAATCGTTCAAAACCATTTTTCCATCGGCAATATACCCAAACAGGTATTTCCGGTTAAAGGTGCATACCGTGATGAAATAATATCCGGGTGTTGAATAATCCCATCCCGGTTTTCTGGCGGATTCGATGCGATATTTATTTTTGTATAATGTCATTTTCGGCCCTAACGGTAATCAACAATTGCCAACCCGACGACCACCCATTATCGTTTGATTAAGGAACAATTGTTAAAAATTGTCATTATCAACAAACAATGACAATCATAGAATTTTTTGTTTAGAAAACCCAAAATTTTCTTATTTCAGGATGTCCCTTCAGCTTAAATTTTGCAATGTATACACCTTTTGACATTTTCCTGGTTTTCCAATCTCCGATACCATTTCTCAGAATTGTCGCAGCTGTTCGAGTGCCATTAAGAAGGTAAACATCCACACCTGTACAATTCTTCCCTCCCCGGAAAATAACATCCCCATGACACTGAACTATCGATATTCTGTCTGCATCTGTTTTGCAAGTCAGGGGTTTCCATGAATTTACTGCAATTCCCTGAAGCAATATGACAGATGTAAACGGAGAAAGAGCAATACTTCCCTGAACTAATTCACCTTGAAGATTCAAATACGGTTTATTCTCAAGATTTACTGTTTTTTCGACCCATGAATCGTTAAAGAAAATTTCAGATGTTGAATCGAATCCTGTAATATTATCGTTTTGAGTGACATTCGATGTTTCGCTGATATTTAACTTTTGCGCACTCGAACATGCTTTTGAATTAGTATACATAATGTTTGCTACACAATTTCCGCTGGCATTCTGATAAAGGATTGCTCCTGCGGATGAATTAAATATTGTGTTACCGGTACAATTAACAGATGCCGCATTTTCATCAATGTAAAGTCCAAAGCCAAATGGCTTGTTAAATTCAGGCGCTGTACCATACCAGTTCCCTATGGCATCGATAATTGTATTGCTATCAATTGTTATTGATTTTGCGTTATCGCCGAACACGCGTATACCACCACCATCCTGTTTGCTGCTGAGTGCAGAACGTATGATATTTTTTGAAATCAAATTATTCTGACCAAAAATATCCATACCGCAATAACCGACACTGTCAATGAAATTGTTACTGATTGTATCATAACATCCGGCTTCTTTAGGCTGATCACTCACCTTTATACGAATTCCGGATCCATCTTCAGTACACATTCCTCCATTATCGGTAACAGAGCAGCCCAGCCCTGACCAGCCGACATTTTCTAAAAGCCCAATCCTGGTGATACGATTACCGCTGATTTTTGAATACACACTGTAACAGTTAATCCCAAACCGGTTGGCTCGGGTGATTGTATTGTCAAGTATTTGAAGATGCGATCCACCACGCCATCCACTGTTACCACCATCCATAGCATTATATACCCAGGTAACAAGGTTAACTCCTGAGCCATCGACATCGGATATAAAACAGTTCTTTATTGTAACATAACAGATCTCAGTCTTCTCGAGATTTGTTGGTATGGCTATACCATTACAATACCAGTTTCTTATATCAAGATTGCATATGTTGACATAGCTGATTTCAGCGCCGAGATCAGTGCCTAGCGTTATACCTCCCCAATACCGTTCATCGTCTTTCAATACAACTGAACCCTCAATTTCTGTAGATGGCGGTACACCGTTCGATGAATACAGATAAATGGTTGATGTCGGTTTATCATAGCACCATTCGCCTTCAATATCAACTGCTGGTAGAGCATTATTGATAAAATATCCCCATCCACTGCAATCAGCATTTGGATTTTGCTCGCATTCGATACCTTCATTAAGAGTGAGGTTTGCTCCAGATGAAGCGGTAATTGTCCGATTTTCAATATACCAGTTCATACCGCG
>DATAMG010000118.1:0-11573 GCA_036260705.1 Chitinispirillaceae bacterium
CATCTAAACGACCTACCGGAGTGCTTATCGGCGCATTATGCAGGGACTGCGGGTCGTTTTGAGCCAAAAGAGCAATCTCTTTCATGGCATCAATAAATTGATCCAGAGTCTCTTTGCTTTCGGTTTCAGTCGGTTCTACCATCATCGCTTCCTTAACGATCAAAGGAAAATAGACTGTTGGTGGATGAATACCCCGGTCAATAAGGGATTTGGCAATGTCTATTGCATGTACTCCGTTTTCCAATTGTTTTTTTGCACTCAGGACACATTCATGCATACAGGTCTTAAGGTATGGAACATCATAGAAATCTTTAAGAGAATGCATTACATAATTAGCATTGAGAACCGCATTTTCACTGACTCGGGTCAGGCCAGCCGCTCCCATAGTTAAAATATAGGCATAGGCTCTTAAACAGATTCCAAAATTTCCATAAAACGGTGCGATATACCCGATAGATTTTGGAAAATCATAATTAAGGGCATATGTACCATCGGAACGTTTTACGATTCTAGAGACAGGCAAAAATTGTTCCAGATGTTTTTTAACTCCAACCGGACCAGCACCCGGTCCGCCACCTCCATGGGGAGTGGAGAAGGTTTTGTGCAGGTTAACATGCATCACATCAAAGTGCGCATCCCCGGGTCTGAATTTCCCCATAATAGCATTAAGATTGGCACCATCATAATAAAGTTGTGCGTCATATTTGTGAGCAATATCTGCAACTTTTTGTATTAAGGGGTTGAATAAACCCAGAGTATTAGGATTTGTGAGCATAATAGCTGCAGTTTTTTCACTGATAGCCGCTTCCAGTGCTGCAATATCGAGAATACCATTTTCATTTGTAGGAATTGAGGTTACCTGAAATCCTGCAATAGATGCACTTGATGGATTAGTACCATGCGCTTCATCGGGAATAAGTACTTCGGTTTTAAGGTTCCCTTTGTCTTTATGGTATGCAGCAATGATCATCATACCAGTCAGTTCACCATGAGCACCAGCCATAGGATGTGCAGTGAAGGCATCCATACCGGTGATTTCACAAAGGATTCTCTCAAGTTCAAAAACGACTGCCAATGCCCCCTGAGTTAACATTCCTCCTCGAACCAACTGCGGCAGTAATGGATGCAGTGATGCAAATCCATCCATCGAAGCAATTTTTTCATTAACCTTAGGGTTGTACTTCATGGTGCATGAACCAAGAGGGTAAAAGTTTGTATCTACACCATAATTCTTACGTGAAAGTGCAGTAAAATGGCGGATTACCTGAAGCTCAGAAAGCTCGCAAAGTTCAGGGTCTTTACTTCGAAGATATTTGCTATTAATTGTATGATGAAAAGGAACATCACATTCTGGAAGACTGACCCCTTTTCTTCCTGCAACCGATTGCTGAAAAATTATTGACATAACACCGCCTCCAGAGTTTCTGCCAGCAGGCCGATTTCATATTTGGTTCTTTTTTCGGTGACTGCAATCAACAGATAATTATCCATATCAGGGTAGTAACGGCCCAGGGGAAATCCTGCTGCAAAACCATAATCGATCATCTTGCCTACACACTCACCGGCATCGACCGGCAATTTAATAGTAAATTCATTGAATGTAGGGGATGATTCCATTACTTTCACACCCGGAATAGCTTTGATTCTTTCCTTGGCATAATGTGCTTTATCAACGCATAGAGATGCTACCTGTTTAATCCCCTCTCTACCCAGCAGACTCATATATATATGAGCCCGTAAAGCACATAGAGCCTCATTTGAACAGATATTGGACGTCGCTTTTTCTCTTCTGATGTGCTGCTCTCTGGCCTGCAAAGATAAAACAAAACCTTCTTTTCCAACAGTATCAACCGTTCTGGCGACTATCCTGCCAGGCATCTTTCTGGAAAGCTTTTTAGAGGCTGCCATAAATCCCAGATATGGTCCGCCAAATGAGAGCGGAATACCAAGAGACTGGCCCTCACCGGTAGCGATATCAAAGCCCTGTTCAGCCGGAGATTTCAAGATGGATATGGCAATTGGATATACCGATTGCACAGCCAGCATCCCAAATGAGTGGGCTTTCTGCACAATATCGCTATGGTCATCGATGACTCCGAAAAAATTAGGGTTTTGAAGAATTACTGCTGCAGTTTTTTCATCGAATGAACTGAAGAGAGAATCACGGTTACTCTGGCCGTGAAAAACAGGAATCTCAACAAGTTCAATTGATAAATTGGCAGTATAGGAACGCAGCATTTTGCGGTAGATGGGGTTGACACCTCCGTCTACAATGATTTTGCGTTTTCCAGTAGTGCTGATTGCCATCTGGCAGGCTTCGTAAAGAGCTGTCCCGCCATCGTAAAGCGATGCATTGGAGACTTCCAGACCGGTAAGTCTGCAAATATCAGTCTGATATTCATAAATGGCCTGAAGCGTTCCTTGAGAGAGCTCCGGCTGGTAAGGGGTATATGCGGTAAAGAATTCACTTCTCGATACCAGTGAATCAATAGCAGCCGGAATGAAATGGTCGTAAAACCCACCCCCGACAAAATTGATGAGATGAGAATAGTTTTTTTTGGCCAGTTTTTCAAAATAGCTTGTCAGTTCGAATTCCGATTTACCTTCGGGCAAATTGAATGATTTCGGACGAAGGCTTTCCGGTATGTCTGAGAAAAGCTTATCAATGGAATCAACACCACAAACCTTCAGCATTTCACTGCGCTGTTGATCGGTATTGGCAATATAGCTCATTCTTCAGTCTCCAGAAATTTTTCATACTCATCAGCATCCATCAGATTAGCCATTTCACTCTGGTCAATATTATTGAGTTTGAAGATCCATCCTTTTTCGTAAGGATCATTGTTTACATCCTCAGGAGTGGTTTCCAGCGCTTCGTTTACCTCCACGACTGTTCCGCTAATCGGAGAATAAAGATCACTGGCTGCTTTTACTGATTCAATAACCCCGCATTCTCCGCTTTTTTTCAGCTTGGCACCAATACTGGGCAGTTCTATGAAAGTAATATCACCAAGAGAATCCTGTGCATGATCAGTGATTCCCACTATAGCTTCATTGTTTTCGATTTTGACCCATTCGTGAGTCTTTGCATACTTGCGATCTTTTGGTGCCATATATA
The DNA here is from genome assembly GCA_036260705.1 of Chitinispirillaceae bacterium. GTDB lineage: Bacteria > Fibrobacterota > Chitinivibrionia > Chitinivibrionales > Chitinispirillaceae > JAAYPC01. The sequence continues at coordinate 3,119 of DATAMG010000118.1, forward strand.
TGCTCCTTTTTTGGGAAAATTATCAGTTTACAAGTAATTGGCCAGATTATCTCTGCCGGTGGCTTTTTTGTAAAAAGGCGTTTCTGTGATTTTACCGGTCAATTCACCCCGGTCGGTTTTTACCACTACAGAATTCTGTTCAACTGCAAAAGATGAAAGTACATAACCCATTGCCACAGCACACTGAAGGGAAGGAGAAAAACTGCCACTTGTAATAAAACCAATCTCCTTATGATCAGTGCTGAGAATCTTATCACCGTGACGCGCTGCTCTACGACCTTCAAGCGTAATCCCTTTAAGAATTTTTTTTCTGGCTGAAGGATCTAATACCGCATCTGAGCCGATAAATTTCTTGTTTGCAATGGATTTACAGAAATTACTTTCTGAAGCGTTGGTATCCTCATTGAGTTCGTGTCCATACAAAGGAAAGCCCATCTCCAGTCTGAGAGTATCGCGCGCACCTAATCCAGCCGGAACTGCTCCCAGGTTGATACTATCATCCCAGAATTTAAGCGCAGACTCTGGACTGAGATAGATTTCAAAGCCGATTTCACCAGTATAGCCAGTACGACTTATAAGAACCTGCTCGTTGCCGTAGAAGTTATGTTTAAAATGATAAAATTTCAAATCAGCAATAGTTTCTTTCATTAATTTTTGCATGATTTTGGCTGAAGCCGGCCCTTGGAGGTCCAGTTTAGCGGTTTGCGATGAAAGATTTATTAAAGATGTGGATGCTGAAATATGTTCTTTAATCCATTGAAAATCAGTACTTTCTGTGGAGGCATTCACTACCATGAAAAATTTATGATCATCCATGCGGTAGATAATTTGATCATCGATTACTCCGCCATTTTGATTGCATAGAAATCCATATCTGCACTGTCCTGTTTTTATGGATGCTACTGAACAGCTTAGAAGATTCTCCAGATCATCAATAGAATCCGGACCACTAATCAGAAATTCACCCATGTGGCAGGTATCAAAGATGGAAGAGGCATTTCGGGTAGCCTCGTGCTCTTTAATAATTCCTTCGTACTGCATAGGCATAAGATACCCACCAAAAGGGCTGATTTTGGCATTCAGGCTGGAATGCTTATCGAAGAGTATTGTTTTTTTCATAAAATCTGCGTAAATTGAGGAGATAAGATTGAAAGTTATTGAATAGTTTACTCCAAAGATGTCAGAAAAAGACATAAGAGTACGGGTTTAAAATACAATAATGAGAGGTGTTCTGGGAAGTTAAAGTTGAAGGGGGATTCTTTGAGACATTTGTCCCAGAGAGTAATATATATAATAATAAATTTCGCCTCTGGGATAAATCCCTGAGTTCAAATCGCAAGTATCGACTTTCCAACCTTCCTGGCTGCCTCTTCGCCAACCAGATATCTAATCAAAGCCAGAGAAAACTCTATCGCTGTTCCTACTCCCCGGCTGGTAATAATATTTTCCCAGACAGATACACTCAAATCGGATATCTCTGCACCTGAAAGCTTGGACTCCACTCCCGGATAACAGCTGACCTTTACTCCTTTAATAATTCTGGCTTTGGAGAAGACTTGTGGTGCCGCGCAAATGGCTGCGCATAGTAGCTTTCGCGAATATGCTTTCCTTACCAAAGATAAAACCTTATCAGAATTACTAAGATTTGTTGATCCGGGTAACCCGCCGGGTAAAATGATTCCATCATGAATTTCGGTATCAGCTTTTACTATTTCTTCTGCTGCAATGGTTATACCATGTGAACCACGAATTTCCAAAGATTCTAAACCAAGTATACTAACCTTTATGTCAGCTCTTCTGAGAAGATCAATGAAGCTTACCGCCTCAATCTCTTCAAAACCATCTGCAAGTATGGTTATCACATGAGACATTGGTGACCTCCTAAAGTTTAAGTTTTAAAAGATTCACAGTGGAAAATTCTGGAAAGCATGAATGTTTTATGAGTTGCAGATATTCTAAGTTATCCGGCATGTATGGAGAAATTTTTCTTGGGGGCATCTGGTCAATTTTTACCCAAAAACGGTTTCCAGGCACAGGTGATCGGAAAATTAACGATTGCAATCCTTTTATGTTAACTGAAATTGTATCCTGATTACTGTAAATATTGCATGTGGCACCGGTTTGATTTGTAATGCTCCATTGAAAAATATTATCCGGAAAATTTGGAAAATTTGATACAAATCTGAAATTTATTCCGTTAAAGACTGGTTTTGACCAGGTTCGAATATAGTTGCATAAAGTTCCAAATTCCTGTTCCCGGTAATCAAAACCGTGATCCTGCTCAGGATAGATTTTTGAAGTCACCTGAACTCCACTCTCAATCATATACTGCAAAAACCGGTTCACAATTTCCAATGGATAAAGTCTGTCATGGCCTGCATTGACATTATATATCGGCCGCTGCATAAGATTTTCTGGATAAAGCTGCATACCGGTCATTGGAAGCATACCACCATAACCGGAGATAGCAAAAAAGCCGGCAAATGGCCCATTCATCAGATTCGCTGTGGCCCAGCACCCAGTTGCACCATCAGACACTCCAGCAAGAAATACTTTACTATTGTCGATCCGGTAATGAAGAGTCATAAAACGCAGTGTCTGCAGTATTCTGGACATTCCGGAAGGATCCCACCAGCGGGTGGTGGCACTTGCCGAAGGGCTGGCTAAAAACAGCTGCATGCTGTCAGCTAAAGGTGAGAGCATCTCAAAGGCTTTCTCTCCTTTAGTATTAACTTTGGTTCCTGTCCCACCATGAAGATAAATAATCAGGGGATAAGAAGTATCCGCTTTAAGATGACCAGGTGTTCTGACTCCCAGCGAATAGGATGTATTTGCTGTATCATACAGAGTTTCTACGAATATTCCTGTCCGGCTCTTTTTTCTGATAGTTTCTATTAAAGTATCTGCAATCTCTTTTGTTATAGAATTAAAACAGGGATCAAATTTTTCCGAAGGATCAATAAACCAGCTACTGAATGTCTGAGGATCGATCGATATTTTTTTTTTACACTGAACCAGTGTACAAAGCAAAATAAATAGCAGAGTTATGGATTTATGATTTTTTCTTCTGGATGATTTTGTCATAATATTCTTTATCTGTATTGATTGATAATACCTTATCCAATCCAACTATTGAGAAAATTTCAAGAATATCCTGGGCTGCACCGAAAACCGTTGAGCCACAACCTTTTTCCTGCATGCGTTTCTGGAAATTTGCAAGCAGTGAAATTGCACTGGAATCAAGATGTGTAACATTACTTAAATCGATAGCTGTATTCAGTGAGTACATCTCAGCTTCTTCAAATGCCATTCGAATTCTGGTTAAATTTTTAACCACAAATTTGCCATAGATAAAGATGACAAACCAGTTGCCATTTCTTTCTGTTTTAGTTACTATATCTTCTTCTGTGTGCATAAATATAAAAATAATATTGGTCAGCATTCCGTTGAAGATAAATTGCATAACTGGAATTATGATAGATGCAAGATTTTTAAACCCGCTTTGCTGCCTTCTACTTCAGGCTTGAGCTTTATTGATCGTAGATCTTAAAAGTTGATGGGAATACCGAAACTTGTGGCTGCATCTGGTTTTGTAAACCGGAATAGATAACGGAATCTGCAAAATTAAAACTTATCCATCGGTTTTTGGTTTCGATTCTGAACGCAATATTTTCAGAATCAACTTTAAGATAGCTGTACAAACATAGGGTACTGCTGCTTTTTGCAGCATTTTTAAATAAAGACATCTTTGATGGAATGGCAGTACTTTCATATAGGAGAGCGGGGGAAATTTCAATTAATTTTTGAGGTAAACTTTTATTGAAAATGAAAACCCTCTCTAAATAAACATCTCTTCGATGTCGCATCCAGGAGCTGATTGAGTAATTATATAATTTTTTAAGGTCCTTTGTAGAGCAATCGGACATTATCCAGACGCCTCTATAAGGCCAGCATACAGCCAGTGTATTATTTCCTCTCGTGTTGAATCGTTCGATAAGAATTTCATCATAATGAGTCTTTAATAGAGAAATAGCAGGGATCAAAAGAATAAAGACAGGCACAGACCATTTAAGAAAATTTAGCGTATATTTTTTATTTATAGAAACAAAGCCTGTCAAAAGCAACAGATAAACAGACAATATTTCAGGGTATGGCACATCCATTGTAACTGCAGCCCATGGGATAAGATCTGCCTGTCTGGCGATCCAGATCAACAGGTCTAACATTAAAGCCGAAATATCCATACCAATCGAGCTGATACAGGGGATTAATGATTCAAAAAATAAGCTGATAAAAAAAGACCACATGCATAAGGTCATAACACTCACAGCTGCCAGGTTTGCTGCCAACCCGAAAAATGAGATCGATCCGAAATGAAATAATAAAACCGGTAAAGTACTTAAAAAACTGGATAATGAGATATTCAATGTAGAAACAATTTTTGACACAATAAAGTCACCTGCAGCCGATGGAACCCTGGGAAATAAACGATTAAGAACCGGTACTAAGGTTATTATTCCGATTGTGGCTGAAAATGATAACTGAAATCCGGGTTGAAATAGACTCTCCGGAGAGTAAAGAAGCCATAGTGTACCTGCAAGTCCTATGGATTGCAGCGAATAATTTTTCTTCTGATATAAAAAAGAACCAATTATCAGCGTCGTCATAATGGTGGCACGGAATAATGAGGGAATAAAACCGATAAAAAACTGATAAATCCAAAGAACTGAAAGTGCAGTGATATGTTTGAAATTGTGCCCCACTGGAAGCAGGGTCAAAAAAAAATATGTTGCAGCAATCAACATGCTTGCATGTAATCCAGAAATTGACAAAAGGTGGTAAATGCCGGATTTTCTGAAAAGGACCTTTGTTTCACTGTTAAGATTATCATTTTCTCCTAAAAAGGCCGCTTGAAGAATTCCGCGATGGGCCGGATTGTGCAAACGATCTAAGACTGTAAGCACTGTTTCTCTGAAATGCTGTGAGATAATCGAAATAGTAGAAGGAGGTGAAACTATTTTAACAGAGTCAACATCCATTTTTGCATGAATACCTTTAGATAACAACTGATGTGATTCATCGAACTCCCAGGGCTTCTGAGCCCTGGAAGGTGCAAAACATCTGCCGAAAACCTCAACTTTTGAACAGGAAACAGGACTAATCATACCTGTGCATTGAATTACCTTTCCATTTAGCATCCCGCTGGAATCGAAGGACGCGTGGTTACATCTAAGAAGAAAACGATATCCATACTTAAAAACTGCGGGTTGGGAGATGATATTGCCGGTAATTTTATGATTGAGGTAACCGGTTTGTTGTTTTAGCAAAAATGTGTTAATACAATGCTGTTCTGCTCTCTGCAGAGCGCAGCATATTATTGCAAGAAACAAAAACAATGTGAAACGGACCATTCTGGAAGAGAAAAAACATGCAGCAGAGAAGGTAATTATTGCTGAAATGATTCTAATAGTATAAAATTGAGATACTGTGGTCTGTTTTGCAATAATTTCAACAGGAATAAACTTAGCTCCAATTATACCTGTGGAAACAGCTGCCCAGCAGATCAGTCCTGGAAATCGTAGCCAAAGGACCAGACCTGGAAAAATATTGGGAATATCTCCAAGTAATTCAGATATCTTTTTCATTATGTTTTATTTTTTTGAAAGTTTCGAAAAACAGCAGTAAATTAAAACCAGATATCAGGCAATATAGATTGGAATAAGAAATAAAAAAGAATCTGTCCGGGTCAGACAAAATGTAAACGGAGAGTATTATTAATATAATTAGTTCTGTTGTGAATAGACACATTTTAAAAGCGTTTTTTCAAGCTGTTTTGGTATTATACCGGAATAGGCAGATTGAAAATTGAAAAAATCGTGAAATATGCAAAAACCCAGCTCTTCAATACTAATCGTTGATGATGAATATGAAATCCGTGAGATGATTTCTGATTATCTCAGAGATAGTGAAAACTATACGGTTCTGGAGGCTGAGAGCGGACCTCAGGCTCTTGAGATATTAAACAATAATAAAATCGATCTGGTTATTTCCGACATTAATATGCCGGGAATGAAGGGTTTTGATCTGCTAAAGGAAATCAGAGAAAAATTTCCATTGGTTAAAAGAGTGCTGATAACTGCATACGATGTTGAAAATTATCTGAATATGGCTTTAAAATATGATATAGGTAACATATTTGTTAAAACTGCGCCTTTTAATTTTTCCGAATTCTCTTCAATTATTAGTTATCTGCTCAATGGTGATATCTTTGGTTTATCACACTATTTTGATGAATCAGTTTCCATAAAAGAGATAAAGATTCACAGTCCCAAATGCCTTGATAAAGATGCCGAAGCTATTATAGATCAGATCGGGCCCATTGATCAGCCCAGACGTTTGGAATTAGTTATTGTCGAGTTGCTTACCAATGCAATATTTTATGGTATCCGTAATGAGATGCCGGATAAAAAGGAGCTCTGGTCGCATGACTTTTTTCTTCCCGATGAGCAGGCAATTCAGGTGGCTGTGGCCAGAGATGATGAAAAATATGCTATTTCGGTAAGCGATCCTGGTGGAAGATTAAAAAAATATGACATTCTTTACTGGTTAAACCGGCAGATAAGCCGTAATCAGGATGGATTACCATTGGGGCTGTATGATTCTCATGGCAGGGGTTTTTTTATTGTCCGTAAATACATCGACAGGCTTATTATCAATATTGACCAGGCCCGAAGAACCGAGATAATAATCATGAATTATTTTTCCAGAGTATACAAGGGATATAAACCGCTTTATATAAATGAAATATGAACTTTAATTCAAAAATACCAACAAATATTTCCCCCGGAACCAGATTGATCGATTATCTTGTACAAAGGTTCACATATCATAACCGGGAAGAATGGATAGAAAATATCAAGCGTGGAAAAATCATGCTTGACGACCGTTACCCTTATATTAATGAAAAGATTCTTCCGGGTATGATTCTTGTTTACGATCCGGGGGATTTTGAAGAACCGCCGGCCAATCTCGGTTATTCTATCATTTATGAAGATGAATGGTTCTTAGGTATTAATAAACCGGCTAATCTTCTAGTGCATCGTGCTGGGAAGTCTTTCAGAAATAACCTGATTTATCAACTTCGTCATGTTCGCCAGCCTCCATTTAAAACAGCGCATACAGTTCACAGACTGGACAGAGATACCTCAGGTGTAATACTGGTAGCCAAAACAGCACAGGCTCGTGCTGAAGTTGGAAAACAGTTTCTGGAAGCCAATATAGAAAAAGAGTACATCGCTATTGTACATGGAATTGTGGACATTGCCAATCATAGTGAGATCTGTTTACCTATAGGTAAATCCGCAACATCTGAAATATCTTACAAATTCGCGGTTGATCCTCAAGGCAAAGCTGCAACAACAATACTTAAGCAATGCATATCTCTTGGCAATAATCATTCGATGCTTATAGTAAAACCTTTGACTGGCAGAACTCATCAGATACGAATTCATCTATCTGCAATAGGGCATGGCATTGTGGGAGACAAACTCTATGGATTGAATGATGAGCAATACCTGCAATGGCGGGATAATCCAGAACAAAGAAAAGATGAATTACAGTTTCCCCGTCATGCACTTCATTGCAGAATGATGTCTTTTTTTCATCCGTATAGTAAGAAGATAGTCTCGCTTGAAGCTTCTTTGCCTGAAGATATGCTGGAATTAATAGAAAAATTGAAGAAATTATAATACAAGAACGGGATCTTTCGATCCCGTTTAACTTTTACAAGTTATTTTTTCTTTTTGGCAGCTTTTGCCGGTGCTTTGGCCGGTGCTTTGGCCGGTGCAGCTCCAACAATTGCATCTTTGGCAGCTTTGGCTACTTTAAACTTTACAACCTTCTTTGCAGGAATCTTTATCTGCTCTCCAGTTGCTGGGTTTCTACCCATTCTGGCTTTACGTTGTACCAGAACAAGCTTACCAAGTCCAGGCATAGTGAAACCATTCTTAGCTTCCTTGTATGCCAAGTCTGCCAATGTGTCCAAAAAGGACTTTACCTGTTTTTTCGGAAGCTGAAGAGTTTCCGACAGCTTCGCGACGATCTGAGATTGCGTAAGGCTTTTACCTGCCATGCGCACTCCTTTTGTTGAAACAAAGTGGAAAAGTGATACTGAATAATTATGAAATCAAGTATAAATCAATGGCTAATCTGTTGTCCAGAAAAATCTATCATATACATTCATTTTAATACTGAAAACAGGGAGAATATTAAAATTTTATTTTTTTATGATCAGAATTGTATACCAGAACGAACGATGGATAAAGAAAAATCGCCTTTATTCACAGTAGCTCAATACTATAAGTTCCGTTTAAGATGCGTAAGCTATGTTGTTCATCCTATTAAAAACAGGGCATAAAAACATAATCAGGCAAATATTTTTTAATGATATATGCAG
>DATAMG010000119.1:0-17491 GCA_036260705.1 Chitinispirillaceae bacterium
ACCTGAACCGCAACCGTTTCCCCTTTATGGTTAAGACAGCTTTGATGAGCAGCAGTGTCTATTCCTCTGGCCAATCCACTTACAATCACCAGTTTTTGTTCCACCAGTTCAGAACAAATGGAATCAGTGACCTTTTTCCCATAGACTGTTGGCATTCTGGTGCCCACAACTGCCACAGCAGTCTTTTGCACAACACTGATTTTGCCTTTCAGGTAGATAATGGGCGGTGGTGCAAATATTTCCTTTAAATATGATGGATAAGCACTATCTAAAAGGGTTATTATCGATATCTTTAATTTTTCTGCCCAACTCAGCTGCTTCTGTGCAAAATTAAACAGATATGGATCACCCAGCTGAGAGGCAATTGATTCGGATACAAATCCCTGCTGAACCAGCTTTGAAGGTGATTGGTTAAAAACAGCTTTGGGCTCTCCAAAATTTTCAAGCAGCTGTTTTATCTTAACCGGACCTAAACCTTTAACGGCATTAAGTGCGATCCAATGCAGTGGCATATTTCAACCTGGTATGTGATGGGTGTATGGAGGTTAGAAAATGCAATCAATTGTTTTTAAAAAATAATTTTTGCCACCAGCATAAGAGCTTTAAAACGAAGTATGTCTGGCTATTTTGCTCCGTGTTTTAGAACAGTAGCCAGTTAATTCAGACCTCCGCAGACCAGTGAATTAAGTAAGCGGATCTCTGAAGCCCACAATGTTTCATCAATAGTTTCAAGCACCATTGGGATCTGCTCAAAGCGGCAGTCATTCATGATAAATCCAAATGGTTGCACTCCCAGATTTCCCATGCCAATTGAGTGATGCCTGTCTACTTTACTACCAATAGATGTTTTTGAGTCATTAAGATGCACTCCCCTAAGGAATTGGAAACCGACAATCCGGTCCAGATCACTCATAGTTTTCTCATAAGCATCTTTAGAGCCGATATCATAACCGGCAGAATACAGATGACAGGTGTCTATGCAGAATCCGATTCTTTTTTTATCATGTACCTGATCGATAATGTGGGCCAGATGCTCAAAACGATATCCCAGGTTTGATCCCTGTCCGGCAGTGTTCTCCAACACTATTGCCACATTTTCGGTCACATTAAATGCACTGTTTATAGATTCGGCAATAATTGACAAACACTGGGTTTCAGAACACAATCCCAGGTGACTTCCCGGATGAATGTTAAGACAAGTCAGGCCAAGCTGATTACATCTTTGCAATTCGTCTATAAGAGCATTAAGCGATTTTTCCCTGTTTTCTTTTTCAGGATGCCCTATATTTATCAGATAGCTATCATGAGCCAGAACACTTTGCGGAGCAAATCCGGTATCATTCAGATTTTTTTTGAACGAATCAATAGTTTTATCATCAAGAGGTGGAGCATCCCATCTGCGTTGATTTTTGGTAAACATTCCAAAAGCAGTTGCACCAAGAGCTTTGGCATTAAGCGGTGCGTTTTGCACTCCTCCGGCAATCGATACATGCGGCCCGATTAATTTCATAGGATTCTCCATTAGAAGACATTTTTGATACAGGACAAATAGATCAAAATGCAAAGCCCGATTCTGTCCACCCTTTTTATCAAAATACAATTATCATAACTATATAGTATCTTTTTAAAATTGAATCAAAAAGGCTGCTCATGCTTCGACCAGGCTCAAGTACGAGCGGCCTTTTTGCCAAAATTCCTCAATTAGAACAATTTGATTGTCGAAAAGAAATGAAAATAGACATTTTGAACAGATACTATATAGTTAAATAAAACGCTGCCAGACAGTTTCAATTATGGAAATTCAGGATTCATAGAGATTATATTTAAACAATGTTATCTCCGGGACTTTTTAAACGATTAATCATTTTTTCTGTTTTTTTTCACCACAGTCTGCTCGTGTAGAGCTCAACAGACTAATTCCGGTGGAAAAGAGCCTATTTTTTTCGATTTTGACAGCTCCATAGCCATCTTTTTGCCACCGTCTTTTTTCGCAAAACCTTTCAGAACATCTCAAAAAGCCCTTACTGGAAATCGGCTATCAGCTTTCAGATATGAAATCAGCCTTCAATCCTGAAAATGAAACCAGAAATAATCTGATAATGCTTTTTTCCATAAAATTACAATCAGCCTTTCCAGATACAATCTATACGATTCAGGTCGATCTGGTGAAAATCAATGAAATTGATGGCACACAAAAGTCACAAAGCACATCGTTTATCTCCCTGTCCTTTGGAACGGGTGAAATAAATACAGTAAAAAATGTACTTAGCCGCAAGATCATCGAAAATCTGCGTATTCAATATGTTTGTCATTTGCGGGTGCAGTCTTCACCTCAGGGAGCACGGATAAAAACAGATTCTGGACTGGAAGGAGTTGCACCACTGGAATGGATCGTTCCTGTGGGAGTATTGAACATTGAGGGACAGCTCAAAGGGTATGAGGCCATTAAACAAACAATAGAGCTCAATGAGCCGGGGGCACACACCTGTCATTTACAGCTGCATAAAAAAGCATTCTATCACTCCAGAATGATGATTCCCGGAACAGCGTTATTATTGACATCAGCAGTATGTTTTTTTTCAGAACGTTATTATATCGACAAATATCATGATATGCAGAAAAATGCCGGCAAAAATGACCCGACATTGGTAGAAAAGACCTTCAACAGATCAAAAAATTTTGGTTACCTAGGCACTGCCTCACTTGTTTTGTCTGCAATTTCTTTTTCATTAACATTCAAATTTTAAACCTGCTGTTAAATTACAGTTTGAGAATGCTGTATTTCTAAGAAAATCATAGATTTCAAACCAGAATTCTCTAAAAGGCATAAGGGATCTGATTTGGTCATTAGCACCCCTTATCGAAACAGGCCCGCCAACCTGCAAACCAATTTGGCTGCTATATTGCTCATTCAAAAAGCAGTGTAGAGCAATTCACCCAGAGCTTTTCTGTAAGGCCCGTTCTACCTTTTTTTTGGGGTTAGCTGTTAAAGAAATACGCCAAGGAGGTTTATATGAATCGTGCTTTTCTTGCAGGAATATTTTTATTATTTACAGCCAATATTTTCAGTAATCCATGGAATGACAATTTTGCATATGCTTCATTGGCTGACAGCAAAAGAGTCTCATATCGTCATGCGGATATCCGCAATCAACTGATTTTTTCTGAGGAAAGCTTGCTTTTAAACGGTGGGAAAATGCGAAATTTGTATGAACCATCCAAAATACTGCTTCTATTTTCAGGCTTTGCAGGAATCTTGATAGCAGCAAGACATATAAGAAAGCCTTAAGTAGAAAAGCCAACCTGAGATAACGCGCTCATTTTACAAGTGAAACACTATACTGGCAATAAAAAAGTAAATAATCAGACCGGATGCATCCACCAGTGTGGAAATTATGGGAGCACTCACTACTGCCGGATCGATACCGATTCTTTTAGCTACCATTGGGAGCAATGATCCGGCAAGTGCAGCCAGAACAGCTATTGACAATAGCGAGCTACCCAGAACAACAGCAATATCCCATCCAAAAATAAATCCCACAATTGGCAATGCAATAGTTCCTAAAGTGAGTCCAAGAAAAAACCCCACCCGTATTTCCCTGAATAAAACCGCTAAAACATCTGAAAAGCGGACCTCTCCCAGTGCCATTGCCCTTATTACAATAGTGGCAGATTGAGAACCGATATTGCCCCCGATACCAATTAAAAGAGGTATGAAAAGGGAGAGTTTTATTGCTGATTGAAGAGCACTCTGGAAAAAATTAAGCACATTGACGGTAAGGGTGGCAGCCAGAGCAAGCACCATCAGCCATACAGCACGGTTTTTGGTTAGAGTAAACAAGGAAGCGCTAAAATAGGGAGTTCCCAGAGGTTCTGATGCACCGGAACGTAAGATGTCCTCAGTATCACTTTCCTGCAACACCTCCATGGCATCATCAAATGTTAAAATTCCCACCAGACGCTTTTGGTTATTGACAACCGGAAGTGCCATCAGCCCGGTTTCCAGTAAAAGTCTGGAAGCTTCTTCCTGATTCTGGTCCGCCTTTACCAGATAGGGTTCTTCAGAAACCAGCATTTCGACCTTGACCGATGGATCTGCCATCACCAGATCACCCAATTCGATCATGTCAATAAGTTTTTCCTGTTCATCGATAACCGGAAGCAAATAAATTGCCTCCACACCTCTTCCGGAATCTCTAATCTTGGCAATTGCCTCCGCAGCAGTCATGCTGATTTTAAGATCAACAAATTCCGGACTCATTATACGACCCACGGAATCCTCCGGATAGCCCAGAAGAATTGAAGTAAGTCTGCGCTCCTTTAAAGAGAGTCCTTCCAGAAGATGTTTTGCCAGAGCAGGAGGGAGTTCATCGAGAAGTCTTGCACGATCATCAGGTTCCATTTGTTCCAGAATTTCCCGAACTCTGCCTTCACGCAGGGTTTTAAGAATACCCTGCTGGTGAGTTGGATTAAGCATCTCAAATACATCGATAGCACGATCCCTGGGTAGCAAACGAAACACTATAGCCCGTTGTTCAGACTCTAAGCGACTGATTGACTCTGCAATTTCCAGGGTAGCCGAATCGATAAGCCATTGGCGAATGGGCTTGAGATCTCTGTGATGAACTAATTCAGTAAGCTCAGTCATTTAAAAATTGTCCTGACAGCCTCCCGCAAATAATTGCGGAAGGCATTTATCTATTTTGCAGTATCAGATGCAGTGTCCTGCGGTTGACTTGTAGTATCCTTTGCAGCACCATCTTTTTGCTGGGTTCCTCCTGAGGAAGGGCGTTGCTGGCCACATCCTGGGATTTGAAGAACCAAAGTGGTTACTGTAAGTACTATCAAAATCTTTTTAACGATAGACATGCACAAGCCTCCTTTGAATGGTTAAGATAAATACAGGCCACCACAGCCCATACTTTTTTTTAAAAAATCAGTAATTTTTTTTCAATCTAAATTCCGCAGTTCAAGGTGAATTCAGACACCTTCAATGTATGGTTAAAAATGGCAATTCTCCAATTTTCAGGGTCACCTTAATAGGTGACCTGTCCAGAAATGGAAGAATAGTCAGCAACAAAATCCCTGGGGTAGGCCTCTGGTTGTGAACTTTTCATAATGTTCCTTTAAAAAAGCTTATCTGGCAGGAGATATCAAAATGTGTGCCGGAAATATTGGGAACCGGTCTTATTTTTGCAAGTAAAGACTGTTGGGAAATGGAGTTGGCCATCCGGAATTCGCATTCGGCATTAGACTCAGATGCTTAAAAGTTATCTTTTTCAGATGATAAGGCAGAAAATCGTTATATCTAAATGCCGCTTTAATCAGCGGATTTAATGGTTAAAGTAATTGTGAGGTTTTTTATGGCTGAAAGCATACTGGTTGCAGGTGCAAACGGAACCATTGGAAAAGAACTGGTTAAAAAACTTCTGGAATATGGCAGCTGTATCCGTATCGGAGTACGAAATCTGGAAAAGGCAGCGGCAATAAATTACAGCAATTGTCCGGTGGTCATTTTCGATTATGAGAAACCGGAGACTTTCAAAAATGCATTTGAAGGAATAAGCAAATTTTTCCTGGCAACTCCATCAGGTCATCCCCAGATTGATCAACTCATTTTACCGGTTATCGAAGCTGCCAAAAGCGCCGGTGTAGATCATCTGGTTACTCTGGGGGCACTCGGTGTCGAACAGGATAACAGCACACCTCTTTCTATTGCAGAAAAATGTGTTCAGCAATGCGGAATCGACTACACCATTTTAAGACCAAACCTGTTTATGCAGAATATTCTTAACCTTTCAGATTCCATAAAAAAATACAAAGAACTTCGACTTCCCGGAGGTTATGCCCATATAAGTTTTGTGGATGCCAGAGATGTAGCGGCAGCCGCCGCCAGTATTCTTCTGCACTCTACAAACAGAAACCATATCTACCTTTTAACCGGAAAAGAATCTCCCGATCTGTTTGAAGTAGCTCGTTGCCTGTCTATAGTATGCGGTAAAACTATCAGTTACATCCCGGTATCCCACAGCGAAGCATATCAGGAATTCCTCAGCTGCGGTCTCTCCTCCCAGAATGCGAATCTGATTAATGGCCTCTTTGAAATTGCTCGTCAGGGATGGTGTGAGAAGATCCGTCCCGACCTTAAAGAGATCCTTAAGCATGATCCCATATCATTTCAGCAGTTTGCCTGGGACTATCAGGAAAGCTGGTCAGAATAATTCAGAATTTATTTAAAATCAGTTTATTATTGTCTCTTTCTGATTTGATATTGTGTCTGATTATTTCTGATTTAATCGGGTATTAATTATCTTATAATCAAAGCAATAAGAATATTAAACAGGAGAATCATATGAAACTGACTCAGAATGAATTATTTCAGCGCTACGCCTCAGTGCTGATTAATTTTGCCCTTAATGACGGCAAAGGCATAAAAAAAAACGACGTGGTTTACATAGTTACCCAGACTCCGGGACTTCCTCTGGCCAAAGAGGTTTACAGAGCCATAATCAGGGCCGGGGCACACCCGCTTCTGCAGATTCAGGATGATGATTTGAAACTTATCCATCTTCAGGAAGGCAATGATGAGCAGCTTAGTTTCTTTCCGGAAAAATATTACAGAGGCCTTGCAGACTCAATCGATCACTATGTCAGAATCCTGGCAGAAAACGACCCGCTGTTTTTGTCCAGCGCTGACCCACGCAAGGTAATTCTTTCCACCCACAGCACTAAAAAATTCAGAGATTGGCTTGACTTTAAAGAGGATGCCGGTAAATTCACCTGGACCCTTTGTCTTTACGGAACAGAAGGAGCTGCAAAAGAAGCAGGAATGAGCCTGGAAGAGTACTGGCAGCAGATTAGTCTTGCCTGCTTTCTTGAAGATCCCGACCCTATTGCAAAATGGCGTTCGGTCTTTGAACAGATTGACACTATTCAAACCGTGCTTAACGATATGCCTATTGCCAAGGTCCATGTAAAGGCAGAAAAAACCGATCTGTGGGTAGGTCTGGGTGAAAAACGCAAATGGCTGGGCGGAAGTGGAAGAAATATCCCCAGTTTCGAAATTTTCACCTCTCCGGACTGGCGTCAGGTGGAAGGTTATATCTATTTCGATCAACCTCTTTACCGTTACGGAAACATTATCGAAAACATTCATCTTCAGATAGAAAAGGGAAAAATTATCAAAGCAACTGCAGAAAAAAATGAGAAACTTCTCCAGGAGATGATTTCCCAGAGAAATGCAGACAAGATCGGTGAGTTTTCCCTTACCGACAAAAGATTCTCTAAAATAAACCGTTTCATGGCAAATACTCTATTCGATGAAAACTTCGGTGGCCAGTTTGGAAATACCCATCTGGCGGTGGGAAAAGCCTACCACGATGCCTGCTCATCTAATCCCCAGACCATGACTGAAAATGACTTTTTAGAGCTTGGCTACAATGATTCTCCTGAGCACACGGATATTATTGCCACCACAGATAGAACGGTGACGGCGGTACTCAAAGATGGGAGCAGAAAGAAGATTTATGAGGGAGGGGAGTTTAGGATTTAGGGTGTGTAAGGGGACGGGCTACTTTTTTCCTCTTTTCTGATTCAGCCATGTCTTTTTACGGTAAGACCCCTTTTTTTCTGGCTTTAAAATGATAAACATAGTCCGTCCCTGGTATCTTAAGAAATGACATCCACTTATGCCTTTACCCCCCTGGGAGATGATCATGCCGATTTTATAACTTAAATTTTTCTTGTAGAAATTGTATATTTACATCTTTAACCACTTAAATGTAAGAAAGTTGGGCAATGAGCGTTAGAAATATCATTTCCGATATGGATGGGGTTATCTACCGGGGAAAAACACTGGTTAATGGAGCATCGGATTTTATTAACCGTTTATATTCTGGCAAAACCAGGTTTCTGTTTCTTACCAATAACTCCGAACAGACCCCGCTTGATCTCAAAAGGAAATTGGAATCTCTGGGAATAAAAGGATTGAGTGAGTCCAATTTTATCACCTCAGCTATGGCTACTGCCTCTTTTCTATCCACCCAGCGCCCCGGAGGCACCCTGTATGTAATAGGCGGTGGAGGTCTTATCAGTGAACTTTACAATGCCGGATTTTCCATATCTGAAAACAACCCGGACTATGTGGTGGTAGGCAAAACCAATTCCTTTAATTTTGACATGCTTAAAAAGGCTATTTCCCTGATAATGAATGGAGCCAAATTTATCGGCACCAATCCTGATGTTATCGATCCTGTTGACAATGGATTTGAGCCGGCCTGCGGAAGCATTCTTGGAGCCATAGAGGTAGCTACCGGAAAAAAACCTTATATTATTGGTAAACCTAATTCTCTTATGATGACTATCGCACTGAAACAGCTGGGAGTTGTAGCAGATGAGACGATGATGATCGGTGATAGAATGGATACTGACATCGTTGCCGGAATGGAAGCTGGAATGAAAACCTGCCTTGTGCTTTCCGGAGTAACACGAGCAGAGATGCTTAATGATTTTCCCTATAAACCTGATTACATTTTCAACAATGTCGGTGAAATTGATCTGACAAAAATAGACTGATAAGACAAAATGGAAATTTCTATCCCCACTCTTTTGCGAATAAAGCCCAATGCCATGTTTAAGCTTGGCAAGTATCTGCGTAAAGAACATTTTACCCGTATCGCACTTTTCTATGGAGAAAGCCTTAAAGACCTGTTCAACGAACAGTTGAAAATCTCTTTCGATTCATCGGAAATCGATGTCAAATTTGAAGAAGTTGTTTCTACCAATGCAGTGGAGGACATTTTTAAAAGCGCATTTAACCTTCCATCCGGAATACATGCCATAGTGGCTATCGGAGGAGGCAAGGTCATTGATTATTGCAAGTATATTGCATTTATTCTTCAATTACCGATAATAAGTGTACCTACATCAATCTCTAATGATGGATTCGCATCACCGGGGGCATCATTACTGGTAAACGGTAAACGAAAATCTCAGAAAGCCAGAATACCTTTTGGTGTGGTGATCGACACTGAAATTATCAGTAAATCTCCGGAGCGTTACACCTATAGCGGAATCGGTGATCTTATTTCCAAATTTACTGCCATATATGACTGGAAACTTGCTTATCGCATGGTGCAGGAGCCAGTTAATGATTTTGCCGTACTTATCTCCAGAAATGCAGTCGAGGTAATGGTCAATCATAAAAATAAAGACATAAAGGATCTTGAGTTTCTGCGCCTTATATGCGGATGTCTGGTGATGAGCGGAGTTGCCATGGAGGTCAGCGGGTCGAGCCGTCCAGCCAGCGGTTCTGAACACCTTATATCGCATGCATACGATATGACCGCAAAAAAACCCACTTTGCATGGAATTCAGGTCGGAGTTTCCACACTGGCAATCAGCTGGCTGCAGAACAATCCTGAGCATCTGCTCATAAAATCGGTTCTGGAAGAAACCGGGTTCATAGATTTTGTATCTGCAAACCCTCTGGACAAGCAGGATTTCATCAATGCCATCCGCTATGCACCAAATGTTAAGGATAACTTTTATACCATACTGTCCGACCAGGGGAAAATGGAGAAATTAATTGATTTTGTGGATAAGGACGAATTTTTTGGCAGATTGGTGAAGTGAAATTCAGCTCTGACCACAGGACAACTTTACACTGGTTTTTATCGTGGCAGAGTAAAATAGAATGTTGCCCCTTTGTCTACTTCACCTTCAGCCCAAATCCGCCCACCGTGTCTTCTGATTATTCTTTCCACTGTTGCCATCCCTATTCCGGTACCTGGAAACTGGGATTCAGAATGAAGCCTTTTAAATGGCTCGAATATCCTGGATGAATCCTTCATATCAAACCCACACCCGTTGTCCTTAACATAGAAAACACCGGTTTTATCTTGATGTTTCAAACCGAATTCGATCTGGGCAGTATCTCTTTTTGAAGTATATTTCCACGCATTTTCCAATAGATTAAACAATGCATTTGTAATAAGATTCTTATCTGCCATGGCTTTTAATCCAGATTCGATTCTGAATTTGAATTTTCGCTGAGGCTCTCTGACCTTTAATTCATCTGCAATCGTATTTGCAATCTCGCTAAGGTCTATTACCTGCAAGTTGATTTCGTGAAGGGACACTTTGGATAGTTTTAACAAATCATTAATCAACATTGCCATTTTTTCAGAATTCATTTTTATCCGGTTTACTAAATCGACACTCTCTTTATTTAGTGTTAAACCGGAATCTTCTAACAAAACACAGCAGAATCCATTTATCGCACTCAGAGGAGCCTTGAGATCATGCGCCACAGAATATGAAAAGGATTCCAGTTCTTTATTAGCAAAACTCAGTTCATCTGATACTAACTTGTAATGCCTTCTGGCCTGTATCAGCTTATTGATAATTATGGAAAAAACAAAAAATACTGTGAATCCGGAAATACGATTTATTAAAGAAACTTCATATATTTTTCCGTATAATGGTGACACCGGACTGTAAATATATCCGATCACTAGAGCGATTGCTGAAAATAACAGGGCGACATACGTTGAAGTTTCGCTCTCTGTTTTATAAATAATCAGAAGTGGAAAAACATATAAAAGCCAATGTGAGTAACCCAAAGGGGTAATTAGGTCTGTTAAAAAAACAAGCAGAAAAATGCATATTGAAATTGTTATCAAAATCACAGTACTATTTCGCTTGATTTTCATTGCTTGCCTTTCCAGGCATTTCTCTTAACCTATTACCCACAGTTGAATGCGGAGCATATGTACCCTTTTTTAAAATAGGAATTAAGGTTTAAACATACTATTCAGATAGTGAAGCGATAAAAACAATGCAATAATGAGATTACTGCAAAATTTGATCCACTCTATAAATTTCTGTGTAACCGGTTCATACTGTTAACCAATTATGTCTTTTCTGCCCCTTCAGCTCTTACCCGCACGATATAAGTTCCAAATGGCATTTTCCACATACACCAGCATTCGTTTATCGTGTCCCCACAATCACGGTACCTGTAAAAAGTAATCCATTTAATTTCATTTGATAGAAATAGACTCCCCTGCCCAAGGGTGACAATCGTCCCTGCATAAACCATGTATTAGAAGTGCAGCCCATCCCTGTAGACCGGGAATATGCTTTTTAGTAATTTTGTAATATTTTAAAAAACCACTTATTTAGATCTGGATTTATAATTTATGATATAGAAGACTTAAGTTAAAAACCGGAATAATTAATCCGCTCAACTCAATCTTAAGAAATAGACAATGAAAATCCCTCTTTACTGGTCATTACTCAGCCTTTTTACACTCATGCTTTCACCTGTCATCATCTTATCACAGGAAGACGAATCCTCTGAAAACACACCTGAAGTTACCGTTGATACCTGCGGTAAATTGCAAGGTAATATTATTACATATACATCATCCCTGGAATATGCTACCTATGTCAAAGGATATCAGAGTATCGATCAATCGTGTTCAATTGACATGATGAAAATCGAACAGCTCGAGGACTATTCCTATACTTCAATTGTCAACTTGCTGTCATGGAAGGGGCATTCCTGGGGAATGGGGCCGGATGTGCCGTACAATATTTCAGTTGAAATAAAGAAAAATGATTTGAAACTCTTCGATTATGACCGACTCTTAGGATGGTTCAGATACATAGACGACACACTGGTCCTTGCACCGGAATTCCGGATAAAGATATTAAATGGGTTAGATAGCGGTGATACAACAATATTATATACCGGGCTCCAGGATATTATCAAAGATTCACCATTAGGCGATGATCATATTTTCCAGGTTCTCCAATTATATGAAATCCGCAATTCAATACGCGAAGGAGTAATCGACCAATCAATTGATGATCTCAAGAAATTTTCAGTCGGTGCGGTCGATGACAGCATAAGACGGTACTGCACCAGATGGGCAGATTCGCTTTCCACTTACAAAAAAACTTTTGTACCAGTGAAACTCATTAACGCCAAAAAGATAGGAACAATTCTTTCCAGTCCTGTTTATCCACCGCTTGACTCACCGACGGTATTCTGGAAAGATACTTTGCTGTGTGTGGTTCAGGAGAGCAACACGATTCCGGAATTCATTCGGGCATTCAACCCGCGAAACAGTAAATGGGGTCCGAAAGAAACACTGAAGTATCCCGAATCCGGCATGTCTAAATTATACGTCAAAAATACCGGTACATACAGCATGGCGTGTCCTTATCTTACAGTCTGCTGGAATGATACTCTGGGTAAATTCAACGACGACCCGTGCGATGGATTTGACTGCAGTCCGATTCTTATGTTGCGTAATCCCCAAAGCGGGTCACTTAACAATCAAGATGATCTTACAAAAGCCGGGGGATCATGCGCAGCCGGATTCGGTAAACTGGAATTCAACAGCTATGGTAAACTCTTCTGGATGAGCGATACCGGTTCAGCATGGCAAATATTTCCTGAGGAGGTCATTTACGGGACAAGAAAATACTCTTTTGATTTGAAACGTGATTACCCTGTTGTTGTTTCTCCGGATCAGAACTGGATCGCGTATGCATTGCGCACTAAAAATGATAGCAAAATCCAACTTTGGGTTGCTCAATTAGAATATAACAAGAAAGCATTTGAGTATATGGAAACCATAAAACTTACCACTGAATAAATATAAACCTAAGCAGAACGATTCTCCGGGGAGAAATGAAATCCGGTTTCTGCAGGCTGCTGAGTATCAGCCGATCCTCAATGTTTTCTTGTAATGTTGTTTGGGACGGACTACTTTTTTATACTTTTTAGCTTAAGCGGTTCATGATAGCGGTCAAAATCGACCATTTCTCTAATTTATTTCTCGATTAAAATAGTCCGTCCCAAACTATTCCAAGCTGTATTCTTCATGCAATTCATTTAAATTCAATTTGATACAGACTAATGCGACAATGGCCGGACATTCTTTTTACTCTTATCCGAAAGATTCTCGAACGGAAGCAAATGAATAGCCTGCAAACGCAAAGATGTTTGGTTTCGAAATGCTAATGAATTGGAATGTTTCTTTCATAATAGATACAAGATAGCATAAGAGCTTTTCAGCAACGGCACTCTGACAAATGAATCACGTTGAAAAATTACTGGAGTGCATTTTCCTATCACATTTTTGCCACTTCTTGATTGTGTATTTTGTGTGTGATTTCAAAATTTCATATTGAATTTCATATTGAAATAGATCTTTCATAATGGTAAGATTCTATCATGATGAACTTACCATTCAACCTCCGCGGGAAGCTGTTTCTATTTCTCATCACCCCG
The DNA here is from genome assembly GCA_036260705.1 of Chitinispirillaceae bacterium. Lineage (GTDB taxonomy): Bacteria > Fibrobacterota > Chitinivibrionia > Chitinivibrionales > Chitinispirillaceae > JAAYPC01. Next base: position 13,307 of record DATAMG010000119.1, read on the forward strand.
ATTCTACTCATTATTCTTATCTCCGGTATATTTACATATCGATACGCGACTGCTGCGCTCCAATCTGCCAATGAGGGGCAGTACTTTACCATGCGCCAAGCTTTAAAATAGTTGGCAACTACAAGCTATGAGTTGACTCAACAAATGGTTGGTTCCAGTCTGAAGGCGGCAAACGCAATTCTTGCCCCTCGCATATAATTAGGGAGTAAAACGATTGAAATACAAATTATCAATCAAGTTACCAAAGAATCAAGGAAGGTACAGATTCCTGAACTCTTGCTTGATGACAAGCTCGCTTTAGGAAACACGGTTTGGGTAGATAGCATTCATCATCTCACAAAAAGTGCCTCTACCATTTTTCAAATGATCCCCGGTGGAATGCTCCGTGTGGCAACCAGTGTCCGGAACCCAGACGGATCCAGAGCAATTGGAACCTACATTCCAGAGGATTCTCCCGTATATAAGGCATTCATCGCTGGCAATGAGTATTTGGGGCGCGCTCTTGTCGCGGGAGATTGGTATGTCACTGCGTATAGCCTGTAAAACGCGGGGAGAAGGTCATTGGGGCGGTTTTTGTTGGAATCCCACAGGGCAATCTGGATGTTTTGCAATCCCACATTATTTCCTTCAAAGTTGGCAAAAATGGCTTTGCACAGATTATCGATACCTCCGGCAGACAAATCATTCACCTCCTCCATGAGCTTGAAGGTATGATACAGAAGTCAGAACATCATACCATCATGCTTGCAAACCAAGAAGGCGTTGAGATAGGAAAGCAGGAACAACCGTTATTTATGCTTACACCTTGATTCCCGAAATGCAATGGATCGTATCTGCCTGCGCATACCAGGATGATTTGGAAGCACCGGTAAAGTGTATTCGAAGCCTTCTCCTCACCACCATCCTATTGGGATTTATCGCGGCCTTGTTGCTTAGAATATGGATTATCAATATAATCACCAAATCTCTCAATGAATGTGTCGCGATTGCAAATTCCGTATCTCTTGGAAACATGCAAATTGAAATCCGAGTCACGACAAGTGACGAAAATGGAAAACTGAAACAAGCCATGTTGAACATGGTGGAATCTCTCCAAAGAATGAGACGAGATGCTATCATGCTTTCCGAAGCAGCCAAAGCAGGAAGACTTGACACCAGAGCGAATCTGAATCAGCATCAGGGAGAATTCCGCGAAATCATTCAAGGTGTAAACGACACCCTGGATACGGTAACAAAACCGATACATGTCGCCGCTCACTCCATCAACAGCATTTCACAAGGATGCATTCCTCCCGAAATTGATGAGGAATATTCCGTAGACTTCAATACCTTGCGTCTCAATTTAAATCAGTGCATTAGATCCATTCGTGAACTAATTATTGACTCCTCTCAACTTGCTCATGGAGCACAGGAAGGCAATCTCAGTATCCGTGCAGATCTCCAAAAGCACAAAGGCGATTTTAAATAAATTGTGCAGGGAATGAATGGCCTCCTGGATGCAATCGACAAACCTCTCCTGGAAGCATCCAAAGTTCTCTATGAATTGGCAAACCGAAATCTCACCGTGCGGATGACCGGCAACTATCAGGGAGATTTCAATCGCATTAAAACTTCGCCCAATCAGGCCGTTACAAATCTAGATACCGCACTTTTACAGGTTACCGAGGCGGGGGAGCAAGTGGAATCCGCCAGTCAGCAAATTAGTAATGGCAGTCAATCTTTGGCAGAGAGAGCAAGCAGTCAAGCGAGTTCTTTAGATACGATCACTCAGCGCCTGAAAGAAATGTCAATCATGACCAAGAATAACAGCCAAAGCGCAGAATCCGCGCAGCGTTTAGCTCGTTCCGAGAATGAAGAAGCCAAGACAGGTCAAGCAGCCATGGCGCGCATGTCCGAAGCCATTCAGCGCATCAAGACCTCAAGCGAATGAGACAGTAAAAATTGTGAAAACCATCGATGAAATTGCTATGCAGACCAATTTGCTCGCACTCAACGCAGCTGTGGAAGCGGCAAGAGCGGGAGATGCCGGTCGTGGTTTTGCCGTCGTCGCAGAAGAGGTACGCAACCTCGCACTACGCAGTGCACAAGCCGCAAAAAATACAGCGGATTTAATTGGAGAATCTGTAGGCAATGCCAACCAAGGAGTCTAAATTGCCGAGGAAGCAACGCATTCCTTCTCTGCGATTACTACTGGAGTGTATATCAAGTCAATGAATGGATTCAAAAAAATAACCGCTGCAACCCAGGAGCAATCCAAGGAAATCGAAATGGTAACTCAGTCTACCGATCACATGGATCAAATTATCCAGCAAAATGCAGCAAACTCCGAGGAAAGCGCAAGTTCCGCCGAAGAATTAAGTTGACAATCCAAAGAACTCATGACCATGGTCTCCAAATTCCAACTGAGCAAAACCTATTAAAAAGAGGTTCTGACCAAAGTGGGACGGACTATTTTTTTCCTTTTATCTGCTTAAACGGATAATATGATCATTAGCCTCAATTCCCGAATAAAACAGTCCGTCCCCAGTAATGTCCGAAATTTCAATGCCTTATGGCGTTGAGTATCTCCAAATCCTTTTTTCTCTTTTTGTGTTCTCTATGCATCTTTGTGATCTTTGTGGCGAAATCCGGGGTGGACTTTTTTAAATTTTTGACTCGAGCTTTTAACAAGTTTAAAGGCCAGCAGTAAAATATCTGGAGAACCGATAAACCTTTAATGGTTATATCATCATAAATGATTAATAAACAGTTCCGCCCATAAAATAAATAAACGAGGTTTCAAATCGTATTCTTACCACTTTTAATTCACATACCTTAAACCGGTTAAAATAACCTTGATACAGATTAAAAACCAATTCTCATCTTTTCTAATGTTGATCTTTGCCGGCACCTTTTCCTTTGCCAGCAAACCAACACCCAGTTCTCTTAATGGAAAAATTTTCGATATCCAAAATAATCATCACATATCCAATGCTTCACTTTTTTTAAAGGAATTGAAACTAACCGCTATTTCTGATTCTACCGGTTTTTTTTCTTTTCAATCTGTCATGCCGGGTATTTACACAATGATTGTTGCTGCCGATAGTTATGACTCGACTATCATACCTAATGTCGTAATTAAATCAAAAATCAATGATCTATTGATGATTTCCATGCAGAAAACACCTTCTCAAATCCTTCAGGAAATTGTCATTGTTGCTAACAGGTTTGACGTGAAAAAAAATGACCAATTCCATTCCGTTACCCGACTCTCTAATTTTGAATTGAATAATACTGCCGCGACTTTTAATGATATCAACAGAACACTTCAATGCATACCAGGTGTTTCAAATCAAACGAATAGTGATTACTTTAATGATTTTCTGGTGCGTGGAGGAAATCCATCGGAAAATATCTTCATAGTAGACAACATCGAATTGGAAAACCCCAATCATTTCGGTTTGTTTGGCACCAATGGCGGTTATTTGAATCTGGTTAATTCTGCTTTCGTCCGTGATCTTGATTTTTATACCGGTTCGATTCCAGTAAAGTACTCACCAAAATTGTCATCTGTTACAGATATTCGACTACGGGAAGGATCATTAGTAAATCGTAAATATAATATCGAATTTAATAACATGATGCTTGGATTCGCAACCGAAGGGCCTCTTCCCAAATCAATAGGTTCATATCTAATAGACGGCCAGGCATTCAATATGAACTTCATGAAAAATTTCATGAACTGGGGAAATGTCCCTGCTTTACATAACTATCAAACTAAATTCTATTTTCCTATCGGCCAGAATCAGGCTATCGTACTCAATGCACTAGGCGCTTACGACATCATGAATAAAGATGATAAAGAAATGAGGATGTTCATTGGAGAAACTCAAAGATCTCTGATTTATAGCCAACATGGAAGCTCCATCCAGTGGCATCTGTTTAAAGAATCTTTCCGCAACTATATTGTTGCATCTTTCTTATACAGGCGCTTTGGAGATGAAGAGAATTTTACCAAAGAATATAAGGATAAATATGGATTTAAAAAAGTAGCTGAATTCAGCGATATTCGTAAAAATATACAGTTGAAAAATAGCAGTTCCTTTTTTATGGGTGATTACAATCAATTTGACATCGGCATCAATTTGAATCGAAATTTAATGGGCCTTAATGAAATAGCAAATTGCATAGACGAAGAACGATTCT
>DATAMG010000120.1:0-25174 GCA_036260705.1 Chitinispirillaceae bacterium
AAAAATGAAGATATGTAGTTCAATCAGCAGCCGGCTTCGACGGGCTTTTCAAAAAAAAAGATAAACATGCTTATCCAGCAAAAAAAAATGAGATTAATGCGCAACTCTCCAGTTGTTGCCAATACCGGCATCAACTCTTAGTGGAACCATTAACGGATAAGCATTACTCATCTTTTCGATTATCCAAGATTTCATTCGCTCTGCATCAGCCTCAGGGACCTCAAATACCAGCTCATCATGAACCTGCAATATCATTTCAGCCTCAACACAGATCTCAGAAATTTCCTTTTGAATATTGATCATCGCAATTTTGATAATATCTGCAGCTGTACCTTGCACTGGAGTGTTAATCGCAGTTCTCTCAGCTGCTTCACGGATATTACGGTTGGCTGAATTGATCTCTGGAATAAACCGTCTTCTGCCCAGAAGTGTCTCAGTATAGCCCTGTTGCCTGGCTCCATCGATGGTGCTCTCCATATATTTTTTAATGGATGGAAACTGAAGAAAATATTCATCAATAAACATTTTAGCTTCACCAAAAGATATCCCCAGTTGACGAGCAAGATTTATGGGGCCCATCCCGTACATAAGACCGAAATTAATGGTCTTGGCAGCCCGACGCATCTCAGGTGTAACCATTTCCGGAAATACTTTGTAAATAGCAGAGGCAGTCAGCGCATGAATATCCCTGTCTTCGGCAAAAGCCTGAATCAGAAATGGATCCTTAGAAAGCTGGGCAAGTATTCTTAATTCGATTTGAGAATAATCTGCAGAAATCAAAACATTACCATCTGCTGCAATAAAAGCCTCCCTTATCCTTTTTCCCATTTCGGTACGAACCGGAATGTTCTGCAGATTGGGATTGGTACTGGAAAGCCTTCCAGTTGCAGCCACAGTCTGATTAAATGAGGTATGTACCCGGCCGCTTGCTGAAAATATCTGCTCCGGAAGAGCATCTATATAGGTTGAAAGCAGTTTCTGTATTTCTCTATAGTCTAGAATTTTTTGTACAATTGGATAATCAGGAGCCAGCTTTTCCAAAACATCCACACTTGTTGATTGGGCTCCGCCCTTGGTTTTCTTTGCCCCGGGCAGGGACAACTTCCCGAATAAGACTTCAGCAATCTGCTTTGGTGAATTCAGATTCAATGATTCACCGGCAAGCTGATAGATCGATTCAGACAGTTTGTGCAATTCGCAACCATATTCATCAGAAAGTTTTTTCAGAAATTGAACATCGATTTTTATACCATGCCATTCCATTTCACCTAATACGGTAACCAGAGGCATCTCTATTGAGAAAAATAAAGTGTCGCAGCCTGTTTTTTGTAAATGCAGCAACTGCTTTTCACTAAGAGAAAATGAAACACATGCAATCTGTCCGGAATAAGCCGCAGCATCCTCTGCAGATAGCTCTTTGAAAGGAATCCGGTTTTTGCCACTTCCCAGAATTTTTTCCAGGCTATTTAACTCCTGACCAAGAAATTCCAGAGCCAGCATATCGATATCATAAGCACGCTTTCCTGAATCGATCAGGTAAGCAGCAATCATTACATCAAAATAGACTCCCTGTAAATCGATACCCTGCCCTTTAAAAAGCTGATAGATAAATTTCAGATTGTATCCGATTTTTCTTATCTTTGGAGATTGAAGCACTTCTTTTAAACTTGTCAATACGAATGTCAGAGCGAGGTTGGAATTCTGAGCATGTGAAATTGGTATATAAACAGCATTATTTTGGTCAACAGCTACAGATATCCCGATTATTTCAGTTTCACGCGCCAGATCTGTAGCGCATCTGATATCAATTGCCATCTCTCCGGCTTCTTTGATTGCACTATTCAATTTTTGAATCTGTTCAGCATCAGATATTATTGACACAGTATAACTTGATTTAGGTGCACTGCCAAAAAGCGGGTGACGTATAAGTGATGTAAATTCCAGATCTCTGAATAATGAGACACACTGAGTGAGGTCAAATGGTTTTCTTAATAGACCATCCAGCGTAATCTCAATGTCCACATCCTCTTTAAGAGTGGCCAGAGTTTTACTGATACAAAGCAGTTCACGATTCTGCTGAATTTTTGCGATGAGCTTTTCATTTTCCAGAATTGATGGGTTATCCAGAACCTTATCCACAGTACCGGCCATCTCCAGTATTTTCAGTGCAGTCTTAGGCCCCACCCCAGGTACTCCCGGAATATTATCAGATGCATCGCCGATAAGGGCCAGGTAATCCACAATTTTTTCTGGCCCAATCCCCATCTTTTCCTTTACATCTTCAACATCAAGCATCATTAAAGTCCCACTTCCGTCAGGAGCGAGCATTTTTACATTCGGACCTATCAGCTGCATCAGATCCTTGTCTTTGGTCACCAGAAATACATCAAAAGACTCTTTCACAGCTTTTCTGGTAAGTACAGCAATAAGATCATCGGCTTCCAAACCGTCTTTTCTTATCACAGTAATGTTCAATGCCTGGATCAGTTTATTGATCAGAGGCATCTGAGCTTTGAGATCATCTGGCATCTCTTCACGATTAGCCTTGTACTGAGCATAAAGTTCGTGACGGAATGTAGGTTTACTGCTATCCATAACAACAGCTATGTAAGGGCAGGAGTATTTCTCAATAAGGCGAACCAGATAATTAGCAAAGCCGAAAACTGCACTGGTAGACTGACCTTTTGAGTTGATCAGGGGATTTTTCACAAAAGCATAATATGCCCGATAAACAAGTGCATGACCATCTATCAAAAAGAGTCTTTTATCATTCATAGTAGATCTAATCTGTTGAAGTAAGAAAAAAAGTGAACCTGAAGAACAGTCTGTTTCAGGTTTTTAACCTAAATTCCACAGTTGAGGTGTATGCAGACACATAAGATACTGAGATGATAAGCCTTGAACGCGGTGCAGGCCTTATCGACAAAGCGGTAATATAAAAACGGTACAATTACACCGGATACATTGCGCTTAAAGAACAAATGTAACAACGTGATAAGGTCAAACCGCGTGAATGGCTTCCCGATCTTGCATCGGTACTGCATTCAACTGCGGATTTTAGGTTTAATATATGTTCTGCAGCTGCGTTTTTTAGCGATTTCGAGCCAGATTCTGAAATATTACTGTCTATCTTCATTGAGGCCTGTTATCGATAGGATCAGCTGATTTAGTATTGTCCTTTTTTAGTAAAAATCAAAATACTGGCTTGATATATATTTAACTAGATCTGGCTTGCTAATAAAATGACTCATTTCTATATTAGAAAAGATTCATCAGATAAAACCTAATAATTTCGGGGTATTATATGGGTAAAGAAATTTTTGTGGGTCGGTCCATACTTAAGCGTTTTTTTGGCGAACTGCTGGCTAAACTCCTGGATGACGGAAAAGAGAGCCGGACTTTTCTTCAATTCAAAAAACAAAAAGATCCTGACCTGAATTTCCCTCGTATCATTCTTTTCCATGGTGACTATGGCTTGGGAAAGTCCACTGCCTTAAACCAATGCATACAGCAAGCCAGTGACTACAGTGCCGAATCAAAAAAGTCTCTCAATATTATTAATATCGATTGGGAAGACTGGTATTATAAAAACTGGAGTCTGCCTTCAAATAATATCGAGCTTATGAAGGCATTACATGAGATATTCTCAAACAAAAAAAGTGCAATATCAGGAAGTTTCGTAAGATTTGATGAACTCCACACAAAGATCAAAAAAATCTCATCAAAAGCAAATGAACTTATTCGAAATGAATGGAAAATAGATTCTATAGATTCAGATAATGCGGCTCTCCCTGAGCAAGAGCAGATAAAGCTCTGGCTGCAGAAAAAGATCCCAAAGCAGGATCTTGAAATTCTGGATAAAGCTGAAAGCAAACTGGCAGAAATACTTATAACAGGACTTAAGGAAGCCAGCAGTGAAACAGCCATTATTCTAACTATTGATAATTATGAGTACCTGCAGGATGAACTGGAAAAATGGTTCAGATCTGAATTTCTCAGCCGACTTTGCGATCTGCGCCTGGTAACCATTGTTTCTGGTACCGGCAATTTTTCAAGAGGTTATCGCAATGTTTTCCATGAAGAATTGTTATACATTGTTAACTTTGCCGATATCACTCTCTCCAAGCTGGACATTTTGCAGCTGGCCATAAAAAACCATCTGAACATAACCGAATCTGATGCAGAAAAAATCGAGAAGATAACAGCCGGTACACCACTGGTCGTTCAGGATCTTTTCAGTTATATGTTAAAAGGTGTAGAAACAGGTGAACTTCTGGCAGAAGACAGCACCCAGGAAAGTGTTACTACCGAGCAATTTGCTGCGGATATACTCACCCGTTTTCTGAAATATTGCACCGATACAAAGTTAAAAGAAAGAATCTTTCATCTGGTGATGACCAGGCAATTTAATCCGGCACTTTTTGCCGAACTATGGCAGGTAAAGACCACCGAAGTCACTTCTATTCTCAATAACATTTCGGATCAGTTTGCATTTTTTAAGAACAAAAGGATTCACTCTCTGATCAGGTCTAAGCTTATCAGCTATCTGCATAGAGAACTTTCTTCCCGCAATGATCCATCCCTGATAACATTTTTCGATAACTATGCCACAGTCTGTTCCACTTTTTTCAGTAATCAACTGAGTAATCTTCAGAAGACGATTTTGTCATCTGATATTCTTTACTCTGAAGGATCATACTGTGATGCACTGGTCGGTTACTACTGCAGTCTTCTTTGGTCAAACCCTGAAAAGGTTTTCAACTCCCTACCCGGTACATTCCTGGAGCTGATCCACTTCAATATTAATTTTGTAAATCAGCTTTTCTGGCATATCGGTGATTTCAGAGCAGTCCTGCCCGGCGAATGTATGGACAGTCTTGATATTCTTTACAGCGGACTCATTCTGGCTGAACAGTCATTGGTTAGAAGCAAGACTCCTGTTCAACCGGATGAAGATACCGTCATTGAATTTCTGGAGAACAAGATCGAGGCAATGACTGATTTTCAACGTGCTTTACTGTTTCACAAAAAAGCTGAAATTATGATTCGTAAAAATGATAATTGCGAAGCCAAAACCTTTTTGGACAGTTCATTTGCGTTGATGGATTCGGTTTCTCCGCGCGAAATACTCTATGAGGATTATATTCAGATAGCAAATGAGTTTTCATCATCTGGTCAATATCAACAGACAATTGAAGCTCTCAACAATGCAGTTGCAATCTGTCCGGAGAATTACCTGCCCTGGTTTGATCTGGGAATGGCCTGTCTTAAAATCAATGATCATCAAAATGCAATAGCCGCATTTTCCAGATCAACTGTAATAAACCCTGATTATCAGGATACCTGGTATTATCTGGGCTTAAGTTATGCATCCACCGGAAATCATCAACAGGCAGTTTCTTCTTTTGTTAACGCAATTGAAAAGGGGCCGGAGAGCAGTGAAATCTGCTACAATATGGGACTATCCCTGGAAAAAATTGAAAATTATGCAGATGCAGTAAAGACATTCCAGAAAGTGGTTGCTTCTGATCCGCAAAATGTTGACTCCTGGTATCGAATGGGAAAGCTTAACTCCATACTGGAACGCTCAGATGAAGCCATTTCGGCTCTGCAATACGCAATCTCTATCAAACCGGATTTTGTTGCCGCTCACATTGCTTTGGCTAAAGAATACTCCAAAACCGGCAAACATAAAAATGCTGCAGAATCATATGAAAAGGCAGCAGAACTCAACCAGAATGACTCGGAGCTGTGGAATCTGGTAGCAACCGCCTGGTTTTCTGCAGAACAAAACCAGAAAGCCATTGATTCAGCCAGAAAATCGATAGCAGTAAAGCCTGATTCAGCCCAGCCATGGTTGACAATAGGACATGCCTATACTGCCCTGGGCAACTTTTCCGAAGCAAATTCTGCATATGTCAAGGCATCAGAAATTTCTCCGGATGATGCCTCTGTGTGGGTAAATCTGGGCAACAATTTTTATGCACAAAGTATGTATGTGGATGCTATAGATTCGTTTAAAAAGGCGGTAGCCATCGATCCTCAAAAAGAGGGTACATGGTTTAATCTGGGATTGGCCTATAGAGTCAGAGAACAATACGATGAAGCCCTGGAGGCCTTTGAAAAGGCCATCAGTCACGAACCATACAATTCAGAGTGCTGGTTTCAAAAAGGGCGCATTCACATGACTCTCAATCAGTTCGAAGAAGCTGCGGGCTCTTTCAGCAAAACAGTGGAAATCTCCCCCAACTCTCATGATGCCTGGTATAAACGTGGCCTGGCTTTATCCAAATGTGGCAAACATCCACAGGCTATTGAATCATTTACCAAAGCCGCAGAGCTATGGAATACCGATCCGGATATCTGGTTTAACCTTGGCCTCTCCTACTCAGCAATCAATGATTATAATCAAGCCGTAAACGCTTATCAGGAAGCATCAAAACTTGCTCCGTCCAGACAGGAAACCTGGTATAATCTCGGCTATTGTTTACAATTACTGGGCCGCTTTCAACAATCAATCGATGCCTTCAACAAATCTCTTGAGTTATTGCCCGACCACTTTTTATCCAATTATTACAAGGGTGTCTGTCTTTATTATCTGGGAAACTACGTTGAGGCTCAGAGCACTCTTGAAACTGCTATTGCTTTGCAGAATGATCATTGCGATGCACTTCTTTTTCTGGCACTCACATGTCATGCTCTGGCAAATTACCCCAAGGCTATCAATTACTACGGTAAAGTTACTGCTGTCAAACCTGACTCTTCCGATGCCTGGTTTAATATGGCTTTAGCTTACCATGCACTCACCGATTACGATAAAGCAATCGAGATCTACTCGGAAACTGTCAAAAGATGGCCTGAAAACAGTACCGCATGGTACAATATGGGCCTGGTTTTTCATGCCATAAATGAATTGGATAATGCCATAAAAGCTTATCGGCAGGCAACCAGCATTAATGCTGAACGTTCAGAATTCTGGTATAGTCTGGCTGCCGCATTTCATGCTCAGGAACATTTCGGAGAGGCTATCCAGGCCTACAGAAAAGTCACTAAACTCTCTCCGGAAAACATCGATGCACATCTGAATCTTGGCCTGGCCTACTCAGTGTGGGGACATCACAGCGATGCCATCGAATCTTACAGTAAAGTCATTAAACTCAAACCCGATCACCTTCAAGCCCTTCAAAATCTCTGTATTTCTTGTTTCAGTGCCGGCCAGTACGAACAATCCATCGAAAGCGGCCTTAGAGCACTGGAAATCGATTCAAATGAATTATGGCTGATGGGCTACATAATAATTGCCAGTGTACTAACTGGTAAGGTTTCAAAAGCAAATGAATTTACCAATAAGCTAATCTCCACAGATCTTAAAGGCGAGGAAATCAGCAGAACTCTCTATTCACTAAACCAGGAGATTACAAAAAATCCGGCATTACTGGGAGCTCTGGAAATAGCCAAAAAACTGGAAAACGCACAACTGGATACACTTTCAGTTGCTTTACCGGAGAAATAGTCTATTTCCTTTATCGTTATAAATACGGAAGAGTATTAATTTTTCCCAAATTTATACGTATTATGAAAAAATTAAATTTCAGAAGTCAGAACTCTGTATTGTGACTTCAGATTTCAGTCCTCAGAATGGAGATAATTTTATGCCGATTTTTGAATACCGGTGCCCAAAGTGTCAGAACGTTTTTGAAGAACTGGTTACTGGAGACCGCAATGTTTCCATTGCATGTCCTGCTTGTGGTTTCAAAGATACAGAGAAGATGATGTCTGCAATTGGCGGCATATCTATGGGCAAAAGCAGCTGTAATTCCGGATTATGCCAGTCTCAATGTTCAAATGCCTCATCGTGTTCGTCGGGCGGATGCTGTCCTCATGCCGGATAATATTTCCCGGGGATCTACTTTACTACAGGGGTTTAAAAATTGAACCCCTGCAGATATTAAAATCCACAAAAACGGATCTATTTTGGTTTTTGGGCCGTTTTCTCCGCCTCGACCAGTTTCGTTTTTAACTCTGTCAATATCTGATTACCCGGATTATGTCCCAGACCCTTTATAATCCATTGCCTGGCCTTTACAAATTCTTCAAGTTCTATATACAGATTAACCAGATTGGCATATGTTTCCGGAATATCATGACGCTTTTCAACGGCTTTGCAATAGGCCTTCTCAGCATTATCTATATCTCCCCTTGCACCATAAAGTGCCCCGAGATTATTCCAGGCCTGACTGTGATTTTTTTCTTTTGCCACGATTTTAAGATATAACTGTTCAGCAGCAGTATCTTTTCCGGCATTTTGCAGATCCACCCCCATATTATACCATATATCCACAGAATCAAGAACAGCAATAGAATCACCACTGCGAGCGATTGTACTGTTGTATCTTGATTCTATATCTTTATTTTTAATAGAGGGATCTATCTGCTGCGCTTTTTTGTAATATTTCCATGCATTTTCAATTTCATTGAGATTATAAAAAGCAACAGCCAGATTGTATTGTACAATCGCACTATTGGCCTCGATGCTTGATAATTGCAGATACCATTGACGGGCAGTATCCCATTTTTTCAGGGCAAATGCAGCATTTCCGGCAAGTCTGCAGCAATCAGCCCTATCCTTGCCATTAGCATTACGGGCAAGCTTTTCTGAAATACTCAAGGCAGCACCAAACTGAGAAGCATTATAGGCTGCAATTGCAACATTGTATTGAGAGGCAAAGCCGGTATCTGATGATGTCTTTAATAAACTAAGTGCCTGCTGGTAATCACCCTTTTTAAAAGCAAGTTGTGCCTTAATTGAATTTATGGTTTTCTCATACTGCTTTTCTCCGGGAATTTTTCCCAGATAAATTCCGGTTTTTTCACTGTTTCCTTTGGCAGCATAAACAGCTGCGAGTACAAGCCAGTCATCTTCATCCTGATCCTTTAGATTTTCAAATATTGAAACAGCCCTGGCTGTATCACCATTCCATAAAGCAATATCGGCATTTGCGCGTTTGGTGCAGGAGGAAAGAGAAAACTCCTGTTGAAGCAGTTTTGCCATTTTTTCTGCTTTATCACGGTCTTTCTTTTTGCGAGCGATCAGAAAAATGTTATAGGCGGCCAGTTCACGTTTACTGGATGATAAGGCCTGATTATAGGCATTCAGAGCATCTGTATATTGCTCAAGTCCTGCATAGGCATTTCCTATATTAATCTGCAGTTCTTTGTCATCACTTTTAAGCATAGCAGCCTTTTTATAATGATCAAGCGCTCCGCTATAATCGCCATCTTTTTCAAGTGACAATCCCATATTTATCCAAATAGTCGGATTTGAAGGGTCATTTTTGAGGTTTTTCTCCCACAATACACGAGCCTCTCTGATATTGCCCTGTCGGTTCAGAACAAAAGCCAGTAATCCCTGGGCAGCTACATTTGATTTGCTTTTGATGCTCATTTCAAAACTTGCTTTTGCTTTTTCCAGTTCATTTAGCTCAAGATAAGCATAACCTCTCTGATAATACAATCTCCATGGATTTTCCCTCCATTTGGGAAGTAAAGCACTCAAAGCATCAGCCGCTTTAATGTAATAGCCAGCCAGCAGATATGTTTCAGCCAGTTCATATTCAGTATTGGGTTCCAGATAGAGTTTTTTTTGCTGCAGTCTCCAGGGCAAGAATGGCTTTATCCCATTGATGGTCCTCTTTGTAAAACAGAGCAAGATGCCTGTAAATCCGTTCATCCCTGTCTTCAACTTTTATATCATTAAGGACCTGAATAGCTTTATCAATTGATTTCTGGTTGTAATATATCAATGAGAGTTGAAAATTGAGTTCCAGACAGGAGTCTTTTTCACATGAAGAAAGCTGATTACGGATATCTTTAACAGCTGCATCCAGATCTTCGGCCTTCTTGCTGCATAAAGCCAGATTCAGTTGAGCGCTTCGAAGTTCGGGATTAATCTTCAGAGCCGCCCTGAACTGCTCTTCAGCACTTTTATTATCATTTTTATAGTGATAAATCACTCCAAGCAGGTCATGAAATTCTGCACGTGAATCCATCTCCATAGCACGTTTGATCAATCTTTCTGCCAAATCAAGTTGATTCATTTTTCTGGCATTCAATGCCCGAAGGTATAATAATGATGGTTCCTGTATGGAATCTGTAAGGCCATCCCAGGTTTTTTCTGCCTGATCATACTGTTTTCGATGAAAGTAAATCTGTCCAAGATTATATCTGATAATTGGATCATCAGAAAAGCTTTTTGCACCCTCTTCGAAATATTTCTGTGCTGCTGCAAGATCTCCATTATTCTTAGCGGCTATTCCGGCAAGAAGCCAGGAATCGGCTGAATGTGCAATTTTTAAGGAAAAATATGTGCTGAGTACTGAAATGGCATCGCGACTTTTACCATTGTCTATCAGAACAGAGGCCAGATCCACCATGACGGAGGGCTCTGCACCTTTATTGACTGCCCTGGAGAGATAGTCGGCAGACTTCTGATAATTTCTTCTCATTCCTTCAATTTTTCCCAACATGGAAAGAGCATCCCGGTTATCTATCTTTTTGCTCAGTATAGAAACAGCTGCAGATGTATCCCCGGTGCTTATAAGGCCCAGTGCCAGAAAACTCCATGCATCATGGTTTTCAGCATTAATCCGATAGGCTTTTTTCAGACTTTCAAGCCCCTTACTTTTGTATCCAAGATTAATGTTTATCATTCCTAATCTGGCATGAGCTTCCACCAGTTTATCATCAGATCTTAATGCACGTTCCATCAGTCTTTTAGCAGGTTCCAATTGACGTTCATGGAGATAAACCAACCCCAGATTGTAGGAAGCCAGAGCGTATTGAGGATCTTTAGAAGCCAGGCTTTCCCAGATACTCTGAGCCTCAGAAATATTCCCTTTTCTGAAGTAAACTACACCACGATTGTTTAACGCATCATTATATTCCGGGTACTTATCCAGGGCCTGATCAAACAGTTCCAGTGCTTTTTCATATTCCTTACTTTCCAGAGCCTTTAATCCTCCCATATTCAAATCATAAGCATCATTTATTGCTTTGGAAATTGCAGATGGAAGAGCATCGTCATCAGAGAGGTCCAGTTCAAATTCCAGCTCTGCTGCATAAGGATAAAAATGAATTGAGAGTAAAAAAACAAACCAGAAATTTTTAAAAGTCATGATTTCTCCTCAGAGTAAAAAGAGATCAAAGCTGAAAGTTGGTCCCAGCTCTGAAATGAAATGTCTGGGATTACCTTATCGGATAAATCGTGAGTAAAAACGCCATCACGATCACCAGTGAATAGAGCAGTTTTCATCCCGGCCTCAACCGCCGGCTGAATGTCCAATAATAGGTCATTGCCAACCAGAACTGTTTGGGATGGAAGAATCTGATATTCATATAGAGCATCGTAAAGCCTTCGAAACAGAACCTGATTTGGCTTGGCTACACCATATTCAAAAGAGAAAAACGTCAGATCCGGCTCAAAAAGCTCATTAAAATCATCGATTTTACCCTTACTTTGCTCTCTAATAAGAAGTGTGAGGTCCAAAGGAGTGTAAAACTGAGCATTGGAGAGAATACCAAGTACGATATTATTTTCTTTTAACTTTGAAAGAGCCTCTACAACACCATCAAAAAGTTCTCTTCCCAGAGAATAAAAGTTATAAGAAAATGCCAGATATCTTGATAGATCCTCTTCTGGAGCAGCACTATACTCCTGAGGTTTGTAGCCTCTGCGTTTAAGAAGCATTATGATTATATTCCAGACCTCTTCGATCTTAACCTCAGGGTATACGACTCCTTTGCGGGCCATTTTTTCATGCTGCAAAGCGATGAGTCCGTGATAAAAGTCACTCAAAGTTTTCTCTGGCAAATCATCCTTATTCATAGCCTTTAAAACATCAATCATACCAAAACGCTCTGCGACTTTTTTAAAAGCAGTCATCAAAGTCTGCGAACGGGTATTAGCATTTTGAAACCCAGGTTTCCAGTAATTAACCAGTGTTCCATAAACATCACAAATCACGGCTCTGATATCACTGATTTTTTGCGATTTTGATGGATATGAGAGTGCCACCAGTTCTCTATTATATTTCTGAGCTTCTTTTTCATGAAGATTTCTTGCAAATTCGGCAATATCGGACACTGAAAACTCCTTTTTAATTTCTTAATAAAATACATTTTAATCAATGTACTTACCCATATTCTGGATATTTCAGCATCCCAAAAACAAAATGAACCTAAAATTCTTGAAAAAAAAAATTCCAAATGATACTCTGAAATCACCAGATGTGTTTTATACTCCTTGGTAGTCTGCAGTTCAAGGGGCTTGTTTGGCTATGAAAAAAATAATTTTAATTGTAGATGACAGTAAGGAAATACGAGAGATAGTAAAAACTACTCTGGATTCCGAGCTTTTTAAAGTATATGAAGCTTCCAGTGGCTCAAAAGCTATCGAATCAGCAAAAAAATATAAACCTGACCTGATAATCATGGATGTCATCATGCCGGGCCTGATCGATGGAATAGACGCAATAAGACAAATAAAAAATTGCGATGAGATAAAGGATTGCAAAATTATAATCCTTACCGGTTCCGAACTGGATCGTAAAGAAGAGGGACTTTCAGCAGGAGCAGTTGATTTTTTTTTCAAACCATTCAGTCCGCTTGATCTGCTGGATAAAATAGATCGATACTTAGGAATGAATTAAATGCTCATAAGCGATCCTGAACCTGAACATTCCACTGCCGATCTCTACCAACTATATCTGAAAGAGCAGAAGAAAGTTGCTCATTTGCAAAATGAACTAGAGATAACTTCTTCACAATCACAGACGTATGCGCGTGAACTCAGCAATATCTATCAACACTCCAAAAGAAAACGCAAACAACTGGCTGATACCAATAAGCAGCTGGTAAAATATGCTTCTGATTTACGAATTACCTTCTCCAGTCTTAAAGCAGCCCATAACGAGCTTCAGGAGGCTTATCGGGACACAATTTTCCGACTGGTGCTGGCCTCCGAATTCAAGGACAAAGATACCGGAAACCATATATCAAGGATAAGCCGCTACAGTGCACTGCTGGCATTAAAACTGAAACTTGATGTCTCAGATAGCACAAATATCTCACTTGCGGCTCCCATGCATGATGTCGGAAAAATAGGAATACCGGATCATATCATGCTTAAAAACGGAATATTAAGCGAAACCGAATTTTCCATTATCAAGACACATACCACCATAGGTGCAGCAATCCTTGACAATTCCAAATCTGCTATTTTGCAAATGGCACATACCATTGCATTGTGCCACCATGAACACTGGAATGGAAACGGCTATCCCAATGGACTTAAAAGCAACAGTATCCCTCTTGTTGCACGAATAGTTGCTTTAGCAGACACTTTTGATGCCCTTACCACCAGTAGACCCTACAAATCACCATACCCCATGGATGTAACCTGCAAAATAATCCGAAGAGAACGTGAAAGACAGTTTGATCCCTGTGTTGTAGATGTTTTCCTTGATAATATTGATGAATTTGCAGCCATAAAAAATGAAACTGACAACAAATACTCTGAGAATTTGCAGTTTTTTCTCAGTGAAAGAGATCAGGTATCCCTCTGAATCGCATTTTAGTCCTGCTACTCATATTCCCATTTGTTATCGTAAAATGAAGATTCCATGTACTGGCAGCAAATCCGGACCATTTAACGTACAATAATAAGCTTGCCTTTTATCAGCATGTTACCCTCAAGATCGTATACCACGTAGAAATAAAGACCTGAAGCGACCAGCTCTCCCGATTGATTTCTGGTATCCCAGAGCCATTCTGGCTTTCCTCCGGTCTCGCCAACTTCAAAATGAATAGTATTTCCTGCCTTTTCTGAATCAAAAACCGGATGTGCATTGATTGAGAAAATCCTTATCCTGACATCTCTATTGCCGTTTTTTAATACATGCAGATTTTTAAACCAGATCCCGCAAGGACCGCCCTGTGCGCAATGTTGACGGTTTCTCCCGGGTTTATACGGATTGGGATAGGTATAAAAGCCGATATTCCCAGTATAAAAATGCCAGCTCAGAGCTCCAAAAACATTATTATCAGTCGGCAAATTCACAGTGCCTGAATAACGATAATTTCTGGTAAAACCTGAGAAAGAACAGAAAATACTGTCATTACTGAAGAATTTTACTTCAGGTACAAATGTAATACTTTTATGATCGGCACCAATCTCAATATTTTTGAATGGGATGCAATCCGCACTGAATTTGGATTTAACATACAGATTTCTGTTATTCTGAAGATGCCTGTCAAAGACATCCGATGGTAATGAATCAGAAAAATTGATCTTTATGGCCGGGGAAACATCTCGTACAATTTTTCCACTGTCTGGTGTAACAGAGGTAACCTTTACCTTTTTAACCTGGTATCCCCATGAAACATTATCCTGAGTCAAAGATGTATCAAAAAGAGAAACAGGTATCCCATCATCATTATTATCGGAAGGAAACCCCATTATATCTCTTACAGAAACATCTCTGAAGAGACACCATAGACTATCCCCGAAAAAAAGTGTCCGGCCAAGTCTGAATCTTACTTTACAGCTATCAACTGAAACGGAATCAAATGTAATCGGCGTATTATTGTTGAACTTTGAATAAACCAGCAAAGACCTGTTGTTCTTCAAAGCTGTATCCACAGATGCCGCATAAACCGGAGCATTAAAAAGAAGCATTATTTCAGGTCTTGCTGAAACAGATGTATCCCCGGGGGGTGGTGTCACAGATAAAAGACTGAATGTAATACTATCAACTCTCATATTAAAAAGGGTATCACCAGTGGAATCACGCCTGAAATCAAGATCGTAATCAAGACGGTTGGGCCCGTGTGGCGTTTTTGCCTTATCATTCAATTCGGTAGAAATCACTAACGCCAATGAATCAGTTGGTATGAATAGACCATCCGAAGGAAGAATACCAAATCTGGCACTTTTAGTCTTGTATGATGGCCTGAGATCCACTTTTGTATAATTTTGACTCCACAAATAATGCAGGTCAATTGGTTGCGCAGTTCCGGTCGTAGCGGAATCAACTACACTGTATACTTGTATCCCTTTAAGCGCCGATACTGAATCTACAGGTTCGGAAAACGATACAGATATGCTGGAGTGAGGTGGAAACCAGTACGGCCGATAAGTCCTCTTCTTGGCAAGGCCGGTATACGGAATATCAGAAGGAAACCACGGATTGACACTGATTATCCTTGGCAGGTCATTATATTCCATTCTCACAGGTATGCTTATTATCGGGTGTGATGGATCAGTTGTACGAAGCACCAGCGTGTCCGCAATCACGCCATCTCCCTGCATTTGTGAATCAGATAATATAAATTTCAACCACAAACTGGAATCAGGCATCAAACCGACAGGTCTGAAACTCTGGTAATTTTGGGATGAAAAAGAGATATAACCACTGTCCTGTATTATGACAACCGATAACCAGATTCTACTGTCTGTCTTGAATTCCAGACTTGTGAAATACATCGAATCATTGCCGCCGTTAAAAAGCGGCAATTTCACTGTATCACCAATCCCGTCTCCTATAACCAGAGATGGACCACTAAGGAGCACATTGAGCGCATTTCCATAAACATGATTCACAGATGTATCAGCTTCCAGCCATGGAAATTTAACGAAAAATCTTATACTGTCAGTTTTTCCGTATTTATCCGATACCACAATTTTCATTGTGGTGTCGGATCGCTGCGGAAAGTAGGAATATTGATTTTCAGTACTGTGTAATTTTATTGTCTGTAGTTGATTTCTTACCTTGAAACTTAAGGAAAGTGTGTCCCAGAAAGAACAGTCTGTATCGTTTACAGAAATTTTGATCACATTTTCATTGTTGATTGTAACCCGAACCGTGTCACCCTGATAAAACGTATCTGCATCAATGCTGCAATAGCGTATCAGAGGCTTGTGATTTACGATTATTTTGGTTTTAATATTTACAGCAGTATCTATATCCGTTGCCGAAACTGCAAAATTCAAGGTATCTACCGGTTTTAAATCAGAAGCCTTGATTCTGAATATTTTAACTATGCCGGCTGAAACGGAATCAAATCTGGAATTAAAGCCATTATCAATTCTGGTTATATATCCACGGCATGTGAGCGGATCATTTGTGTCAGATACCGAATAAATAAAATCAAGTGAATCATTTTGTTGAATCACTACTGGTGCAGATACCGGCAGATTGAATGTATCAGGCTGTCCCAGACTGTCAAATAAAACCATTGCAGCACTCAGTAAAGGGGGCGAATTTCTGGTTTTTACCTTTAAATTAACGGCTGATGCATACCAGTTTTTTGCATCACGTGCAGAATAGGTACAGGTTGAAACTGTATCGCTTTTGGCTATTGGAAAAACCTTTATAGACGTTTTAAATACCGGTCCTGTTGTAACAGTTTTCAATGATGTTTCAACCGGTCCCCCACCTTGAATCCTGATTATATCAGAAGGATCAGGATCATATACGCTGAGATAGACCCTGGCTGAATCAATCCTCGAAAGTAATCTCAGAGTATCTCCAAACGAAATATTACTATTGGCAACTTCACCGATTTTAACTGAGTCGATACACTTGAAACGAGGTTTTACATTCCATCTGGTCACTGCTGAATCTACAAACGGAGTCAGAAGTGAATCTTTACCATCTTTGCGGTTTATAGTAATGCGAAGCTGGAAAAAACGGTTTGCAGTGTATATTGTATCACTGGAAAAGGATCTCCAGGGTGCAGTATTGCACTGAGCGATGCTGTTAGCAAAACGGATTGAGTCTTCGAGATACCAGATATTCTGATTCCAGCTGCTTGTGTAGACCTGTAAAGGGTAAATACATATTGAATCGTTACTGGAATCGGAAAAAGCATTTACCATCGAAGTCCAGTAACCTTTCTGATATTTAATGCCGCGGTTGGCAAAAACACATCCCTGGATCATTGCAGAATCTCTCCATGTCACCCCGATGCTTCCTTTTTCATCGATGGCACAGTTTATGGCAGTACTGTTCTGATCTATTATTCTGGCCGTACCTGAATTGATGTTTGAAAAACGCAGCACCTTTCCACTGGTAACAGTACCATTATTAAATTCAAATAATTCTCCTTCGATCCCTGATTTGCCATCACCATCAATATCTCCATTTACCACTACGGCCATGGTATTATTTTTAATAAAAGAGGTACTGTGCTTAAGCCCGTTTTTTCTGAAAAGCTGACTGTAACTTTTCTGCACATTTCCCCCGTTATAGAACATTTTGTACATGGCTACACCAGAAGAGTTCCAGAAAATTACAGCAAAATTTCCCGGACCATACGATCTTACAACCACATCATCATAGTGATAAAAGGAATTATCGCATATAAGACTGTCAAGTATTCCGTAGGTGCTGTTTGTTAAAGATCTGTTGAAAAATTTAAAATGCATTTTTCTGGGCAAATTAAGTGGTCCCCGACTCCAGACAACCAGAGCCAGATCATTATTATCAAAAGCAATAGCACAGTTAGTCAATTGCTTTTGAGTAACATTGGTATCTTTTTCCACCTGGACATTATTAATAATATTAATGTTCAGATTATTCGAGTATACCTTACGCAGTCTGATTTCGTTTGCCTCTATACTGTTGACTACAAGAAACGTGTCCCCTTCAAGATGACACATTGAGGATGCGACATAATCATATTGACTGGAACTGTCCAGATTCATACGGGTAGCCCCGTTTTCTGCAGTTAGTATCGATGCCAGATTATTGGTTTGAACATAGGTTATCAAAGGCCCGCTGCTTCCTTTAGCCACATGCAGGAATGAAAAAGATTTACTGCCATCATCGGTATTGTAGATTTTTTTGGGAGCATTATCAAAAACCGCACCGGTTAGTGTAAGTATTACCGAACTTTTCAACAATGCTTTACTACTGGTAGCTATATGAAAAAATTGAAAGGAATCCGGACCCAAATTAATAACATCGGGACATCCGGAAATGGTTGAGGAATTTTTTATGGTATCGCCATAGACTTTGATCAATAAAAAATCCCTATCTTTAAGGGCAAATGAACCGCTATCAATTACTGTAATGTTAAAGCTGTCACTTCGCACAGCAAAATTTTTGAATACCTGTGTAGCACCGTTGCTGCTGAAAACTGAAAAAATAATAATCAGAAATATCAGTTGTTTCCTGAAATTACTGCTCAGTCCTGGGTTTTGATTTACGGGTATAGCCCTGCTGTGAAATATCATCTATTATCCCCTGCTCATTAAGCCGGTACTCTTTCTTCCATTCCTTTATCTGACGTTCCTTTATCAATTCTATTGCCCGACGATCTTTAGCTGCTAAAATCAGTTTTTTCTGTATCTGAATTGCTTCAGCATTCATATCATCAATCTTACGACTGATCGAAAGCAGGTCGTTTTTGAGTTTGAACCTGTAAGAAATAGAATATCTCAAGGTTGTGATGCTGTTTGCATTTGCACGTTTTTTTTTCTCTGAATCCTGCAGATCATGCAATTGAGCGATCAAGCCTGTCCTGATCTTCTGAGTTTCCACTAACTGCCCAATTTTAGCAGCATACTGTTGTTTTATCTGCTCTTCTTTCCTTTCTCTAAGCGAAAGCACGGGCTGAAGTGCAAATTTAAACTTTTTCATTTACAATACCAACCAGTTTCGCCACTTCTTTCAGTTTGGAAAAACTATGTTCAAAAGAATTTTTTTCATTTCGCCCCTGCCTTAAATATTTGTTAAGTGGATCATTAAGCTTTATTGCAGTGTCCACTCTTTCGCTGCTTCCAGGGGCATATGCCCCGATAGTAATAAGTTCCTCGTTTTCCCGGTATGAAGCCATATAATCTTTTATTGCACCAGTAATACTCAGATGATCATTGCTGACCACATCAGCCATACACCTGGAGATGCTTTCCAGTACATCGATTGCTGGGAAATGGTTTTTATGAGCAAGTTTACGTGATAGAACTATATGGCCATCAAGAATACTGCGGGCAGCATCGGCAATAGGTTCATCCATATCATCTCCCTCGACCAGTACTGTAAAAAGACCGGTAATTGAGCCATTATCCGAAGTTCCTGCCCTCTCCAGAAACTGAGGAAGCATGGAAAAAACTGAAGGTGTAAAGCCTCGTGTAGCCGGTGGTTCCCCAATAGCAAGACCAATTTCCCTCTGAGCCAAAGCAAGCCTGGTAACCGAATCAACCATAAAAAGTACATCTTTACCCTGATCACGGAAATATTCTGCAATAGATGCAGCAACCATGGCCCCCTTAAGTCTTATCAGTGCAGGTTGATCGGAAGTTGCCACCACCACAACCGAACGTTTTAACCCTTCTGCACCAAGATCCCTCTCTAAAAATTCTCTTACCTCGCGACCACGTTCCCCGATTAGTGCAATCACTGAAACATCAGATTTACAATTTCTGGCCATCATGCCCATCAGAACACTTTTTCCCACCCCGCTGCCGGCAAAAATCCCCATTCTCTGACCTTTACCTATAGTAATCATCGAATCGACAGCTCTGATACCAGTTTCGAATGGTTCCGAGATTCTTTTACGTGTAAGTGGATTGGGAACAGCCGAAAAAATCGACCTGATTTCGACAGCATTCAATGCCCCTTTATTATCCAGAGGATTTCCCAGACCATCAAGCACCCGCCCCACTATTTGAGATCCTACCCTAATCATCAACGGGCGTTTTGTACCCACAACAGATAGGCCGGGATGAATTCCCTCAACCGAACCAAGCGGCATAAGAAGAGTCCGGTCTTTCTTGAACCCTACCACTTCCGCCCTTCCTGCAACCACTCCATTTTTCTCTATTGTGCAAACATCCCCCACAGATGCATACGGTCCGGTAGACTCGATAGTCAAACCGATCAGTTCACTGATCTTACCATGAACTCTCATCGGCTCAGTCCTCGATATTGCTTGTAAATAAGATTGAAGTCTCTCCGGCGTTTCCATAAATCAGTTTTTTCAGTCCAGCTAATTTCCTTGATATTTAATAATATCAGCCTACTACATCAACTTTCCGGTTAATTTAACATTCCTAAAAAGCATAAACAAATGTCTTTTTATCATAAACCCTAATATTTTCTTTCCTCTGCGAACACTGCGCCTTTGCGTTTAAATTCTCTAACTCCACTCCGTCCCGATATTTTCCTATCGGGACTACCATCCACTGCTGCAGTTTTCGTGATTTAATATTCCTCAATACATTTTTACACTGGGTCTATTGAAGTGTCCTGGAGATGACTGTCTGTCCACATTTTCTCGACTAAATTGACAATTTCATCCATCTGTATTCCCAGCCTGGCGTCAACACTACCATTATTACTTTCAATAATGCATCCACCCCTGCTGACCCGTTCATCTTGTTCAATCACTGTATCTTTAAGCTTCTCGTTTACCGGTTCCCAGAAATCCCTGTTCTCATTTAGAACCTTGTAATCATCGGGAGCAACCCGTATTACCAACCGTTCGCGTTCGGCAATATAGGTAAGTGCTTTCTTTGTTACATTCAGAATTACATCCTGACGGGTTACAAGTTCTGAGGCAATAATTTTTCTGGCAATTTCCATTGATAATTTAAGTAGGATATGATCGCTATTACTGAAGATGTCACGTTTGGAATCCTCCAGTTTATTCAAAGTAGAGCCAGTGTTTTTCTGAAGTTCGGCAATATTTTTAGCATAAACCGCAGATGCATCAGCATTACCTTTCTCTATTCCCTGCTTTATGCCTTCGGCTTTACCACGGTTAAATGCTTCTTCGACAGCTTTTCTAACACTATCCAGTTGTTTTTTCAATATAAGATCGAAGTCATGTATCTGTTTCTCCAGCTCCAGAATCCTTCGCTCGTCTTCCTTGAGAATACCTTTTTTTCTTTCAGCGGATTCAAACTCTTCAAACTCAACTTTTTTTAAAGGAAAATCGTTGAGCTCTTCAGTCTTTCTTCGGATTATTTTCCTTAGCCCGACAGTAGCAGGATCCTTTGCTTCCAATATTTTATCAATAAAGGAGGAAACATTTTCTGATGATGAAGATTGATTGCTCATATACCGGGCAGCCTCTTAGACGACAATGTCGTCTTCTCCACCACGGCCGCTGATTATGATCTCGCCATCCTCCTCCAGACGACGCACCACATCCACAATTCTCTGCTGAACCTCCTCCACATCCTTGAGTCGGATTGGTCCCATAAAATCCATATCCTCCCGAATCATTTCTGCAGCTCTGGAAGACATATTTCGGAAGAATTTCTCCTGTAATTCCTCAGATGCACCTTTCAGAGCAGTTGACAGATCTTTGGTATCCACTTCTTTGAGAACCCGCTGCATTGAACGATCGTCCAGAAGAAGAACATCCTCGAAAACGAACATGAGATTTTTAATCTCCGTTGCCAATTCAGGATTCTCACGCTCCAGGTTGCCCAGAATGTTTTTCTCAGCACCACGATCCACACTGTTTAACATCTCTGCAACCGCTTTGACTCCACCAATCTCAGAAACATCACCACCAAACAATGATTTTATTTGACTGACAAGTACCTCTTCAACCTGGTCCAGTGTTTCCGGTGATATACTTTCCATTGTGGCAATACGGGTAGCAACATCAACCTGAAGCTCCTGAGGCAATGCAGATACAATCGGAGCGGCATTCTTAGGCTCCATGTGTGCTAAAAGTAAAGCTATCGTCTGTGGATGTTCTTTTTGAATAAAATTTACGATCTGTTTTGGATCAACATTTTCCAGTAAATTAAAACCGGTAGTACGAATGGTCTGCTGTACTTTCTCCAGAATCTCCTTGGCTTTACGGGGTCCAAGAGCTGTCTCCAGAATTTCACGTGCATAATCCAGTCCACCCTGAGTGACATATTGATGAGCGATAGCCAGATTGTGAAACTCCTCCAGTACCGCTTCACGTATTTGGGAGGAGACGTTCTGAAGACGCGCGATTTCAGTTGACAGTCGCTCAACGTCGGTTTCCTCAAGATTCTTGAATATCTGTGAAGATGCATCTGAGCCCAATGCTACCATCACTATGGCTGCTTTGGTAGGACCTGATAACGAGGAGATATCAATAGAACGTGATTCCTTTTTTCCTCCTTTGTCATAGTCCTCCCGGTAAAAACCGGTCTTATCCCTGTCTTTTTTTGAAGCATTTGCCATATAGTTTTCCGGAGAATTTGCATTATTACATCAGATATAATCAGATATAATCAGATATAATCGGATATAAATATCAAAACAAATCAAATAAGAGAATAGCTAATACGAAAATTTTGTACTATTAACAATTATTTTCGAATTGTTTCTTTCTGATTGAATATTTATTTCCTATTACTTCCGATTTCTTCATAATTACTTGAAATAAAAGTTATTATATCTCTTACTACACTTCATTTCAAGACCGGAAAACCTCTATTTTTTCTTTTTGCCCTGATTGGCAGGTTCTGCGAGCCATTGCTTAATAATTGCAGCAATATTTACCGGTTCTTCCTGGGTTAACATCTCCACCCGCTCAAGAATTTCCGAGCTTTTCTTTAAATCATCCGGAATATCTTCAACTACCGGTTCTTCTATACCAAACTGATCCAGTACCGGCAAGGGCGGATTCATTGCTTCTGCAACAGTTCTGGTCAGATATCTCAGAAACAACAGGAATCCTGCAGCAATAAAGAAGGCAAGTACATATTTAGCTATCTGCATATATTTTTCCCAGCGTTCGCTGTTCTGCATCTCCAGCTGCTCTTCTCTTAGCAGTTCATTGTCAAATTTTATAGATGATACAGTTATCTGATCTCCTCTGGTCAGATCATAACCGACAGCATTTTTTACTATATCTTCAATGTTTTGCAGCTCTTCGGGAGACCTGGCAACAAAAGTGGTCTTCTTGTCTGCACCCATCTCATATCTGCCATCAACAGCAACAGAAATGGTTATTCTCTTGATATTTCCCACTTCCTGGACAATCTTCTGCACAGTTTTATCAATCTCGTAGTTTGTCAATGATCGTTCTTTCTGGTTGTCCCCATCAGGAGCATTTTTCACAGTCTCATCGATACGCTCTTCAGAACGCACGACTTTGGTTTCAGGGTTAAAGTTTTCTGCAGTTCGCTCAACCTTATCGAAATCCAGATCGCACGCAATTTTCACATAAGCTTTTAAAGGCCCTAATATATTTGTAAGCATTTGATTTGTTTTGTTTTCCAGATACTTTTCAACATTCTGCTGTAGTTCCATATTATGAGAGCTGGCAATGGCCTCATCGTCATCGCCAAAAGGACTGCTCAGAAGTTTTCCGCCATAATCGACAACAGAGATATTCTGTGGCTTTAATCCGTCAACACTCGATGATATCAGATTGGTAATACCACGGATCTGTTCCTTGCCCAGTTGACGTCCTGGGAGACATTTTAAAACCACCGATGCCTTGGCATCCTTTTGTGCATCAAGAAATATGGTCGGTTCTGGAATGACAATGTGAACCCTGGCACTTTTCACCTCTTCCAGTCCTTCTATTGTCCTCTGAAGTTCACCCTCCAGGGCACGTCTGGCATTTAATTTCTGCACATAATCGGTCATACCTAAATTGGTCTTATCAAAAAGTTCGTATCCAAGCCCGGATTTTCCAGGCAATCCTTCTCTGGCAAGTGACATTCTAACTTCGTAAAGCTGTTTTGCTTCAACCATAATGGTTCTGCCATTATTATCCAGTTTGTATTTGTAATTTGCTTTCTGCAAAGCCTCAGTTACAGTTGCAGCCTTGTCCAGTTCCAAATCGGAGTAAAGCACTTTAAAACCTGCTTCTTTTTTACCGCCGCTCTGTGACCACATCAGAAGTCCGATCATACCCAGCAATGTGAAAGCTACCAGTGATGTTGTCACTATTTTTTGTTGTAAAGACAATTTCTGCCAGATGGCAGATAACTGGGATATAAGTTGTTTAAAAAATTCTGACATGCTCTTCTCCTCCGGAACTATCGCCAGCTTTTCAGGTATTTAGAGGACTTTTACAGTCTTATCCGCATAATTTCCTGATAAGCATCCATTACCTTGTTTCTGATCTCCATCATCATGTTAAATGCAACACCGGCTTCCTCAACACTGCTCATCACCTGGTTAACATCGGTGATCTCTCCGGACACCATCTTCTGAATCGATTGATCCGCTTTCTGCTGCATATCATTAACATCACTGAGAAAATTGTTGAGTGTGTCCTTAAAAGATGGTCCTGTCTTATCCGATTTAACATTCTGGCTCTTTTGAACCAGTCCACCACCTGAAACCGGACCTATTGAGTTAATTTCATTCATAAAAACTTCTCCTTGGGACTACTGCCTGGTAAACATATTCAAAGTGTATCACGTTTACGCATAGGCGTCAAATTGTCCTCCCAGAATAATCCTTTTCACATCTGGTTTACTTTGGTTATAAGAAGCCCCATTTATAATCAGAGGTGATGTTGCTGGCCTGGAAGATGCGGTTTTTGAGTTGGATACCGAAGTCTTTGATGCCCCCGATGTCAAACCGGAGTTGCGCACCCTGGCTTCCCGGGTTAATTTGATAAACTGAGCCCACGCATCACCTTTGCCTATTGCATGTGTATTCACTTAACTCACTCCTATAATGAAAGGGCCTGCTGATACATGCTCTTCATTGCATTAAACGAAGTAACATTTGCCTCATAAGCCCTTGTGGCTGCAATCATATCGGTCATCTCCTCGATGATATTTATATTGGGCATAGACACATATCCCTTCTCATCTGCATCCGGATGCGAAGGGTCATAAACCAGTCTGGGAGGACGACTGTCTTCACGGATCTCAGAAACCTGGACTCCTTTTCCGAAAAAACGTTCATCCCTGGGAAAATTTTCAGCTGGAATCTCAAGATGATTCTGCTGAGTAGTATTGCCTGTAAGTGCCACCTCTTTATTTAGCAATCTGATATCCTTACGATCGCTGCCAGCAGTAAAAACCACAAACTTGCGTCGATACGGTCCACCTGTATCGCTACGGGTTGTTTCTGCATTAGCCAGATTTGATGAGATGGCATTCTGACGAATCCGTTGCGCCCTCATTCCTGAAGCGCTTATTTCCAAACCG
>DATAMG010000125.1:0-13438 GCA_036260705.1 Chitinispirillaceae bacterium
ATGCAGAGGCGTAACATATTGAGATGATAAGACTTGAACGCGGTGCAGGCCTTATAGACAACGTGATAAGGTCAAACCGCGTGAATGGCTTAGCATCCAATAGGTTACGCATATGTGCCGCATTCAACTGCGGATTTTAGGATTATCGTTACTGGTGTGGTTTTGAAGATTATGAGAGCAATAGAATTCTACCGCTGGGTGGATTGACAGTGGATTTTTAATTCAAGTACTGATAAGTGAATTTCATAATAAAAATTGGGGTCTTCGTGTTTTTCGAGCCTTTCGTGGTTTAAATTCTTAGTCTCAGAAAGAGATGACCACGAAAAGCCCGCATTTGAACCCGAATGAGGAAATTTACTGTTTTTTCTTCTCGCAAATGACAGTACAACCGCCGTTACGCTGAAATTCCAGAAAACCGGAATTTATATCTAACTTTTCCCGGTTTTCGGGTGTAACAGCCAGCTCCAGCTGGCATGATTTAAGAGATGTAAAGAAGTCAGTATGATGCGCACGAATGGCAAACCAGCCATTGGAATTGCATGCTGTAATCTGCCAGATCGGCTTATCAAAGATCAGCCCTTCCGGTGTGACAATTTTGATATGAAAAGTTTCCATCATTGCCTCAGTTGTTTTGCTTTCTCTCTGGCATCTTCAATAGTCCCTACCATATAGAAGGCCTGTTCGGGAAGATCATCGTGTTTACCATCCAGAATTTCAGCAAAAGAGCGTATCGTATCTTCCAGAGGAACAAAACGTCCCTTCATGCCAGTGAAATGCTCTGCCACTGTAAATGGTTGACTGAGAAATTTCTGGACCTTTCTAGCGCGCTCCACAGCTTTTCTGTCTTCTTCAGACAGCTCATCCATACCAAGAATGGCAATGATATCCTGAAGATTTCGATATAGCTGAAGAAGTTCCTGGACTCTTCTTGCTGTTCGATAATGGTCCTGACCCACAATATCGGGTGTCAGAATAGCTGAAGTGGATTCCAATGGATCCACAGCTGGATAAATTCCAATTTCCTGAATGGCTCTGCTAAGATTGGTAGTGGCATCCAGATGTGTAAAGGTGGTTGCAGGAGCCGGATCGGTGTAATCATCTGCCGGAACATAAATAGCCTGTACAGAGGTGACAGATCCGTTTCTGGTAGAAGTGATTCTTTCCTGAAGCTCTCCAATGTCGGTTGCCAGAGTCGGTTGGTAACCTACCGCAGATGGTATTCGACCAAGTAATGCAGAAACTTCCGAACCAGCCTGCACAAACCTGAACATATTGTCGATAAATAACAGCACATCACGGCGCTCTTCATCACGAAAATACTCTGCAATGCTGAGAGCTGAAAGACCAATTCGTGCACGTGCACCCGGCGGTTCGTTCATCTGTCCATAAACAAGAGCAGTACGCTCAAGCACTC
This sequence comes from Chitinispirillaceae bacterium, assembly GCA_036260705.1. Taxonomy (GTDB): domain Bacteria; phylum Fibrobacterota; class Chitinivibrionia; order Chitinivibrionales; family Chitinispirillaceae; genus JAAYPC01. The sequence continues at coordinate 1,415 of DATAMG010000125.1, forward strand.
CTGATTCCTTCATTTCTCCCCAGAGCTGTGTTCCTTCTCTGGTTCTCTCTCCAATACCGGCAAATACTGAATAACCCTGGTATGCAGTAGCAATATTATTTATCAGCTCCATAATCAGTACTGTTTTTCCAACACCAGCACCTCCGAAAAGACCGATTTTGCCACCTTTAGCATAGGGTTCAAGTAGGTCTATGACTTTAATCCCGGTTACAAGCACTTCATTACGGGTACTTTGCTCGTTATAAGCTGGAGAGGGCCGGTGGATGGGATAGCGTTTTTTTGAATTAACATTCTCACCACCATCAACAGGTTCACCGATGACATTAATGATTCTTCCCAAGACTTCCGGGCCTACCGGAACAGTGATCATTTCTCCAGTATTGGTGACCGACATTCCTCTGGCAAGTCCATCTGTGCTGTCCATGGCAATTGTTCTTACAACACGCTCGCCCAGATGCTGGGCAGTTTCAAGTATCAGGGTTTGCGGCTCACAATTCTCCGGAGCCGGTAATGTGATCTTAAGAGCAGTGTTAATCTCAGGTAGATCGCCTTCATCAAAACGCACATCCACCACAGCACCGACCACCTGAATTATTTTTCCGGTATTCATATTCTGTCTGGTATTTTTATCCACTGTATTCATATTAGCTCCATCAGTTGTCAATTGCTTCTTTTCCTGATACTATTTCGCTGAGTTCTGTAGTAATAGCCGTTTGCCGTGCACGGTTGCGCAGTTTTATATATCGCTGGATCATCTGATCACAGTTTGTAGTTGCGGTCTCCATTGCACTCATTCTTGCGTTATGTTCGCTGACAGTTGATTCCATGTGTGCTTTGTAAATTTTTGCTCTGACTGCGATACGTGCGTAACTGTTCAACAATTCAATGCTGCTTTCCTCAAGGAGTGCATTTTGCGCACCGGAGGTAACATTGCGGTTATATTCAAAAGGCAGAAGTCGCTCCGCAAAAGGTTCTTCAACCAGCCCTGCTTTACGGGTATATACAATCCAGACTTCCTGGACATCACCATTTGTGTATTTGTTAAGCAGATCATCAGCAATTCCGGATGATGTGGAATAATCAGGAATACTGACTCCCTCATACACCGACTCGACTGGCAATTTCTGTCTTTTAAAAAATGCATGCCCCTTAGTACCAGCAAAGCAGAAAATGCACTCACGTTTTCCATCAGAGGTCAACTCCTCTAAAAGCTGTAAAGCTTTTCTGATTGCATTAGTATTGAACCTTCCACACAGACCTCTGTCACTGGAGAATAGCAGCACCATGGCTTTTCTGCTTTGTGGATATCCATTGCAAAGCACGCTGGTATCACCGGCAATGCTGCAGATACTGTCAAGTGCAGTCTGAGCGGTTTGCCAGAACGGTGCAGCATTCTGCCGCATCTTGGAAAACCGCTGAAGTTTTACCGAGGAGATCATCTTCATGGAACTTGTAATTTTCCTGGTATTTTTCAGACTGGTTATTTTTTTATTGTATTCTCTGATTCCCTGCATGTTTTTATACCGCTTCCCGTTTTCTACGTGCAGACAGCATTATTGAGCGCAATTCTTTACTACCTTGTGCTTCCATCCAGCGATTAAGGAAATTCTGATCATTAACTGTCTGAGCGATTGAAGCCAGAGCGTGCAGATGAGTGTTACGTTCATCGATTGTTCCAGCCAGAAAAAAGGTCGCTCTGACATTAGGTGCACTGGTACTGAATGAGATTCCCGGCTTGCTGCGAACTGCAACCAAAGCAAATTTGTGTTCACCGGGAACAATAAGATGAGGAACCGCAAAAATAGAAGTTAAAGCAGTGGAGCTGGTTTGTTCACGATCCATTAGCCTTTCGAAAATGCTATCTGCTCCGAATTGTACTTTTTCGGAAAGTTGAACTGCAGCTTTCTTGAAGATCTCTTCCATGCTGAGTTTGTGCTCGATATCAAGTATTTCGCATTCTTCAACAATCTTATCGAATCTGTCTTTAAAAGTAGTATTCTGTTCATTGGGTTCCTGAAGTATATCGCCAATCTCTTTTTCCAGAGATGGAGATAATAATTCCTTTGCGGTAGCCCTTTCGATGAATTTCAACATCTCAGAGCGACTCAATCCCGCTGAATCGGACATGGCTAATGCATATCTGTTATAAAGCTGGGCTTCCAGACTCTCTATGGAAAGTGAAGGATCGAATAGGCCGGCAAAATCTTCAAGTACGGTTTTTGCCTCTTTCTCCAGCTCGTCAGTAAATTTACCTGCGCTTCTGAGTTTTTCCATAAAGGATTTATATTTTTCTCTCAGAAACAGGTGAAGGTGGCGCTCATAGATTTCCAGTTTTGAAATTGGGTATTTATCAAGATAACCATGAGTACCTGCATAAATAATCATCACCTGATTCATGACTTCCATGGGCTGATACTGTTTCTGCTTGAGAATTTCGGTAAGGTGCTCACCTCTGTCAAGCTGGGCTTTTGTGGTTTTATCCAGATCAGCTGAGAACTGGCTGAAAGAGGCGAGTTCACGGAATTGAGCAAGTTCAAGTCGGAGCGAGCCGGCAGTCTGTCGCATTGCCTTTATCTGAGCCGCACCTCCAACTCTGGATACCGAAATACCTGCATTGATTGCCGGACGAATACCAGAATTAAAAAGATGCGATTCCAGGAAAATCTGCCCATCAGTTATTGAAATCACATTTGTAGGAATATAAGCGGAAATATCTCCTGCCTGCGTTTCTACAATGGGAAGAGCGGTGAGTGAACCACCACCTCGTTTATCACTGAGTTTAGCGGCTCTTTCCAGTAAACGTGAATGGAGATAAAAGATATCTCCTGGATAAGCTTCGCGTCCGGGCGGTCTTCGTAAAAGCAAAGATAACTGACGATATGCCTGAGCCTGTTTGGTAAGATCATCATAAATGATCAGGGCATGACGTCCAGTATCGCGGAAATACTCTGCCATAGCACATGCAGCATAGGGTGCAATATATTGCAGCGGTGCCGGATCTCCGGCAGTTGCGCAGACCACTGTGGTATATTTGAGTGCATCATGTTCTCGTAACTTTTCCACTACTCTGACTATGGATGAGCGTTTCTGGCCTATAGCCACATAAAAACAGTAAACAGGTTCGGAAACGTTTTTACCCTGATTAATTATCGCATCGATAGCCAGAGCGGTTTTGCCGGTACGACGATCGCCGATAATCAGCTCTCGTTGACCTCTGCCGATAGGAACAAGTGCATCGATAGCTTTAATTCCGGTAAACAGAGGTTCGCAGACATTTTGACGGTCAATAATGCCGGGTGCTTTGCATTCGACAGGTCTGGTTTCGGTTGTAATAATCGGCGCACCATCATCCAGAGCACGTCCAAGCGGGTCTACAATTCTTCCAAGCAGTTCCTCTCCAACAGGAACGCGTGCCACGGTACCAGTTCTCCGGACAATATCACCTTCTTTTACATGTGTTGCTTCATCCAGAAGAACAACACCTACATTGTCCTCTTCCAGGTTAAGTGCTATTCCGGTAACCGGCTGTTTTCCTGAAATGTCAATCTGCAGCAGTTCACCTGAAATAACTGATTGCAGGCCGTATACTCTGGCGATTCCATCACCAGTCTGTATAACCTCACCAATATCTGCGGTCTGAGAGTAAGAGGAGAACTGCTCGATTTCCCGTTTGAGAACCGAGACAATTTCACCTGTTTTCAAAGATAAATCCATAATAATCCATTCCTGTCAGTCATTTATTTTACCTGTGATCAGGTACCAAGACTCTTTAGTGTTTCGCGAAATCTGTTGAGTGTACTAACAGTGCTGCAGTCAAACATGGTTTCACCATATACCAGAATAAAACCAGCCAGAAGCTTTGGGTCAACACGAAACTCAATGTCCAGAATGCATCCTGTCTTCTGCTGCAATGACTGCTGCAGTTTATGTTTCTGACCGCTGTCCAACTGACAGGCACTGGTCAGTGTGGCTTTCAGCAGATTTTGTTTTTTGTCTGCAACTACGTTGAATTCCTCAAGTATTTGTAAAAGAAGATTCTGACGTTTGTGTTGCACGATCAGAGAAAGAAAATTTCTGGTCAAATCACTTACATGGTTACCCAGTGCTTTTGAAAGGATATTAAGACGATCCACCTGGGAAAATCCGGGAGAAGAGAGTTGCCCAAAAAAGGTTGAACCTGATTTGAAGCATTCTATCAATAAATCGACATCTTTACGCACATGTTGCAGTTTGTCTGCATCATGTGCTGCACTGAAAAATGCCTGAGCGTAATTTCTGGAAATAGCTTGACTACTCATAAGTTGTCCAGATGCTTTTTCACTATTTTACGGTGAGTTTCATCATTCATACTCTCTTCAATTAATTTTTCAGAGGTATTAATGATCAGATCGACTGCCTGATTTTTTATCTGCGCAATGGCGTTTTGCTTTTCCATGGCAATCTTTTCCATTGTGTCTTCCATAGTTGCCTGCGCTTCGGCGCGAGCCCGGTCCATAACCTTCCTGGCTACATCTTCTGCTGCTTGTCTTCCTTCGTCAATTATTTTCCGGGCCTGATCCTCTGCATTGAGAATCATGGCCTGTTGACGCTCTGCAATTTTTTCCAGTTCCTCTTTAGTTTTTCTGGCATTGTCAACAGTATCTGATACCAGACGCTCTCTTGATTTAATGGAGTCCATCATTGGACCCCATGCGTATTTTCGAAGAACGATAAAAAGTAATCCAAAGATCACCCAGGTCCAGATTGCCAGCCCAGGATCTATTGAAAAAAGACCGCTGCCAGAAGAACCGTGATGTGCAACAGAAGCAATCGTATCTTGTGGGTTCATAAATCTACCTATTTAGTCAAGATTATTAGAAGGCATACAACAGCTGCAAAAAAGGCCACACCTTCAACCAGTGCTGCACCAAGAATCATTAATGTCCTGATGTCATTTTTCATTTCAGGTTGACGTGAAATAGCCTCTAAAGCTTTTCCTCCCATCATTCCTATTCCTATTCCTGCGCCGATTACTATTAATCCCAATCCTAGTGCTGCTCCAAAGTAGCCAAGATTTGATCCAAATGCAGCCAATTGTTCCATAATTAAAGCCTCCTTTTATGCGGAAAAACTAGTGATGATTACTTGCCATACCAATAAAAATTGCCGAAAGCATAGTGAAAACCATTGCCTGAATGATTGCTACCAGTAACTCCAGAAGATCAATAAAGAGTGCCAGAGGAACTGCTATCAGACTGGCTAGTGGATGAATAACGAAAATAAGCAAAAGCAATGAAAATATTACAAAATGCCCTGCAATCATATTAGCAAACAACCTGATTGCCAGCACTGAATTCCTGATAATTAAGCCAGGTACCTCAATAAAAATAAGGAAAATACCTATGGGTAGTGGTAGGCCCTGGGGAACCATATTTTTAAAAAACCCAAAAAAACCATTACGTTGCATTCCCTGTCCAACTACTCCAACAAAAACCATCAAAGCTAATGCAGCAGTGACGCTCAGATTACCTGTAGCTGTCCCAAAAATTGGTATCAATCCCAATAAATTAGTGGTAAGAAGGAAAAAAAACAGAGTGTAAAAGAATGGAAGCCACTTTTTACCAAGCTCCTCGCCCATAGACGGGTACACTAATCCATCCCTTACAAATAGTGTCAACGGTTCCAGTGCGATACCCAGTTTGTTTGGTAATGTTTTTTTGCCGCTGAATGCAGTTATGAAAACAATCAGAATCGTAGTCATGGCGATGATCATCATAACCACATGCATGGTCATAGGGATTGTAACAGGACCAATATTCAGATCGTGAATGGGTATTGGTTTAACTGCAGGCAATATAGACCATTCTTTCTTATCAGTCACGTGATGCATTAAAATAGTGCCTAAATCCGGTGAGGAATTGACCGGAGAACTCATTATCGGTCCTGCTATTAGAAGAAGCAGAAATATTAGGTACATTTAAACAAACCTTTTAACTTGAAATTGGTTATATCGCATTGTTTTAAATTCCCGATTCACCTGAAGTTTACAATATTCCCTGAATGCACGCAATAAAATCAGCTGCTGCATCTGAAAATATGTCAACTGTAGATAGATCGTTCCTGTGCAGTAAAAACTGAAACAGGTTGAAACTCAAAGGGCTAGATTCTTAAAACTGTTGATAGAAATCGGCTTTTGGCAGGAGAATAGCGAAAGTGTGTATTTAAAATGGTGGTCTGTGTATTGTCAGCAAAATAATAGAACGAAGATTGCTTTTTATTGATTAGAGGGTTTTTATCGGTATCCTGAACAAGATCAAAAGAAAGTGCATCGGATAAAACAAAGCTGCGGTCAGAAAAAAAAGTACTGTATGAAGAAGAACTGGAGAAAGAAGATATATCTCGAAAATGATCCAATTTGCATGCTTCACTATTTTCTGCCAGTGATGAAATCACCGTGGAAACCAGAAACAGCAAAAAAAACAGATTTTTTTTTAGAAGAATTTTATCTTTCGACAAATCGAATTCCATGATTCCTGCCTGAAAAATATTTCTAAATATAGCTCTTGTTTCAAAAGATATCAATCTTTATTTCCAAATTTTTAGTACTAATAACCAGTTGTTATTCTTAGCAGTATACTTAACAATTGAATGGTTTTATAAAGAGAATGATATGCTTTTTACTTCAGAGGTGAACAGTATAACGTTTATACTGGTGAAAAAATTGTATGAAAATTTATCGAAATTAAGAATAAAACAATTTTTTTTTTAACATAAAGGCTTATTCATCTGCTCTGCTTTGGCGAAGCCGGATAATCTTTTCACGGCGCTTGCGGGTAATAACTGCAATTCCAGGTCTGATACGGCGCTCTCCATCTGAAATTATATGGATTGCAGCATTAGTGGAAACCGGGCAGTATTTTTCACATTTGCCGCATCCCATACACAAATCCATATTAACCATCGGTCCTGATTTTGGTTCAGATTCCAAGCCAACCTCTTCTAATGTAATTGCATTGTAGGGGCATACCGATTCACAGACCATACACCGGCGTATCCCTCTCCAGCTCAAACATTTTGAAGTATCTACTATCGCTGTGCCTACTTTTACAAATGGCTTATCCTCAGCTGAAACAGGAAAAAGAGCACCTGTAGGACAAACATTACTGCAGGCAATACAGTTATCCTTACAAAACCCCTTTTGTGCTATAAGTTTTGGCGTACCAATACGGCCGATACCATCTAAAAAACCACATGGACCCAATGCATGATTCGGACAAACTTTCATACACTCACCACAGGCAATGCAACGGCTTAGAAAATCGGGCTCAGGAGTAGAACCTGGAGGCCTGATTAATTCAGGTTCCAATGACTCAGATGGAATACCGGTTTTAAGCAGAGGAACTGTAATGACACCTGCTGTGATACCAGCCAGTAAGTGGCGCCTGTGGATATCAACACCAGTAGTTTCTTTTTTGACTGGAGCTGCAATAACCAGTCTGCTGCACGAGCGTTTGTTGTTACTGCATAGACCACATAAAAGACACTCTGATGTTGAAGTAATACTGTGATTTTTAAAATCAATGGCTCTGGTGGGGCATTGATATGTTGAACACAACCTGCAATTGTTGCATGATGATGTTGAAACTTGCCTGCGAAATATCGAAAATCTGCTGAGAAATGCAAAAAATGCTCCACTGGGGCAGACATATTGACACCAGAACCTACGGTCCCATAAGCCCCCTGCAATAATGATTGCCAGAAAAAAAACTGCAAAAAAGCTATAGGATGGGTCTATGATTTGAATATTATTTACAGAACCGTTTTTATTTAAAAAATTGTTAATTGTTAACCATATTGATTTTCCTGAACTTCCCAGATTGCTTAATGCTGGGGCTATGCAAAGTGTCATTATCCTGGTTAGTAAAGATATCGGGTCCATAAATAATGGGAAAAGAACTCCGAAAATTGCACATACCAGGACTATATATAGCAAAACATACTTAAGGCGATGAAGGTAAATTGGAGGTCTTCGTGAATTGTTCCGGGACTTTCTGATAAAAAAATGGTCAGAAAAATCTATAAGGGCACCCAATGGGCATATATATCCACAAAAAAAACGTCCTAATATTATGGTTAAAACTGCAACTATGAGCCCAAATACTGATAAATGGAAAATAAAGGAACGTGATGCTAAAGAAGTGAGAACTGTTACAAGTGGATTAAGCTGCAAAAACCATTCAACGTGCAATTTTTGAACCAGATTTTCACGAGTTAAAAGCAAAAGGAACACTGTAAAAATAGAAAAAAACGACAATTGGGATAGGATTCTGATTTTACGGCTCATCAATTTTTATCCTAAGATTATTTAATGTGAAATATGTCACCATTATTGGTGTCAAAACGGAAGTAATACTTTCCTAAGAACTGTGCAACATTTTCCACGCTTAAGCTATCAGCGAGCTTATTATCATCTAAAATAGCCACAAAACGGCCTGGAGCTCTTAATTCACTCTCTAATAATTCTTCCCAATGTTGGGTTAGCACATATCCTTTTGGTGGTAATTGGTCGAATGAAGAGATGATGTGAACTGGTCCCTTTCGATGGGATGCTAAAGTATGTGCAACTTTCTCTGCGCTTTCTCTTTCTTTAAGAAGCACATACAACGGAGATTCATCCATCAGTGATATTACTGGTCGATGGTCAAAATATGGTTTGAACATATCATAAGAAATTCTAACAGCACTGACTATGAACCATCCAGCAATTACGATTGCGCTGATCCTGGCAATTCTGCGGAACAGATACTGTCTTCCCAGCATACCCACAAACGATAACGGAATAAGAAAAATGGTGGTTCCTGCAAAAAATGACATAAAAAAGAATGCTCCGGCAAGCGGTCCTGATAACTCAAAAGAGCGGGTAAAGGCTATCAAAAATGATGGGCATATATTTATGCCGGTGGCCATACCAAGTATTAGTGGCCATTCTGAAAAGCGGCTCCATTTGCCCACAGCACATCCTTTTTCACATTTTCTGCTTCGTAATGCAGATATAAGAAGGAATATGGAAAAAAGAACATAAGCTGCCAGAGTAAAATACTCTCTTTGAATTTCCGAAACTTTATGACCAAACAAACCAGCCAGAGCACCGACTGAAACGTAGGTGATAAAGCGTCCCAATGATAAATAAAAGAGGGCTGCCAGATATCGGAAATGAGAGAGGTTGTTCTGCATTAGAAAAGGAGCATATATCGGGCCGCAGGTCACCAGGCAGATGTGCCCTGTTGCTAGACCTAGTAAAAAACCCTCTGTGAGAAATCGTACTGCTCCTACCATGTCCTGATGCCCAAGGCTATTATGTTTCTTGACGAAAATAGGGGGTGGTCGCTATATTGTCGAAAATTGTATTTCCCAAATGCTTCGATCCTGTTAACAAGTGGGAAAAGAAGTTCCAATGCATAATCACTTCTGTAATACTTGTATCTGGAATCAGTGCCGGTCTTTCCAAAAGCAATTGAGATGTCCGGAGCAACACCAAAGTGATCAAAGAGTCGCAAAGTAGATTTTAATGAAGTAATCTGCCGTGGAAAAAGAACTCCACTGGTTCCACAATGGCTGAAATTAACAGTTGATCCTTTTTTCCACTGTTTTCTGATGCTTGCTTCATAACGTAGTTTCAGCATGTCTGAGGATAATTCAATATCAGAAACACAGCTGATTAAAAATTTAGGTTTTATTTTATACATCATCCGCATTATACATTGGGTAGAAAAACCCACAGATCCTCCAGCAGCTTCCACCGATTCACTTCCCAAATAATGCTCCCTTAATGCCCAGTCAAAGAAAAGCTTTTTGCGGGCTCCAGCATGTGTTGCACTCAACCCCAGCTGATAATCATTTAGATTACAGCTGTTGGAATTGTTCAGATCATTTTTTAGTAAAGTTCCAGCTTCAATTCTGATGGGTGAGAAAAGTAAAAAGCCGATATTTATATTGGTCCACAAGTCTGCATCATATGCTTTGCCGTATGGTGGTAAATCAATCAACACTGGGTCGATTGATTTATTATTGGGAACTAGAGTGAAGCTGTTAACAAAGTAAGTAGTTGTTGCAGAAACATCAAATCTTTCTTTTTCGATATTCCATGATGCATCTACACCGTTAATCATTCTTGGATGTAATTTTGTACCACTTGGGAGATTGGGCATAGAAAGATGTTTGCTATCAGGGAAAAGTTGATTGCTTTCACCAAGCTGCAAAATACCATAATTTCCATCAAGTCGTATACCTGCATAAATGTAATTTTCCACAGGCAGTTGACGTTCTGGAAAAACCGATTTTGTTCCATATCCTTGTAATCGTTGATTAAAAAGTATTGATAGATTTTCGGTAAATGGTCGTGACACATTAAAGTCCGTGTATAAAGCGAAACCATTCTTTTCAGTGGTGTTGAACGGACTAAGCGGAGCAGTAGAAACAAATGCTGCTTTTGACTCCATTTGAATCTGTGATTCCATTGCAGAAATGTAACTGCATAAAGCAGTCATCATTGATATTGCCAATAACTTGTATTGTAAGTTCATGGTTCGTTTCCGCTTAGAATAGGTCAGTAAATGGCATAAGCTGGGCACAATTCAACACATCTGCCACATTTTACACATTTTGAGGGGTCAATAACAGCTTTCCCATTTATTATTCTTATGGCGTCATAACCACAAACACCACCACATTCATTGCAGCCAATACAAGCAGTTGGTTTAACTTGTAAAGTAGCATTTCGTGGCTCAAGACCACAGCCGGTTAAAATTAATGATATCAAAGTGATTACAAATGTAATCGCTGTTAATCTTTTTTTTCCCATCGTCCTATAGCTCCATAAGAACAGGCTGCAGAGCACAAAAAGCATCCAATGCACTTTTCTGCATCTACCTGAGCTTTTCCCTTAATTAATCGAATGGCTTTTTGGGGACATACTTTTTTACAATCACCGCAACCCACACATCTATACGGCATGATTGAAGATTTACGTTTTGTCAGACCGAATACTTTTAGTGCTGCAAATGCTGAAAAAAACGTCAGGGCTTTAATCATGGATCTTCTGTTCATTTATATAGTTTACCTTTTCCACTCTATTGCACCGGATTTACATTTTTCGGTACAGATTCCACAATGGATACACAATTGTGGATCAATTATGTAAACATATGAGCCTGCGATGATTTGTTCGCTTATAGCTTTTTTTGGACATGAGTTGAAACATTCCCCGCATGCGGTACATTTGTTGGCATCTATTCTTAGAAATGCCTCCCGCTGGGTATCAGGTTCCATAACCTGTTTTTCGAATGAATCAGAACATCCCATTAGAAAACATGCACAGATGCAAATCAGAATAAATTCTGACTTTAACCAGGTTAACTTTATGATGTCTGAAAAACAAAACAGAAAAATGCCTGAAATAACTGTGATTAACAGAGTCTGAATTAATTGATTTGCTATCAAATCCATTATTTTTTATCCGTTTTTTCTTTATCAGATAATTTTATTTTTGGAGTAGCTTCTGCTTCAACTTCTTTAATGGCATCATATTCACATGTTTCGATGCATATACCGCATTGTGTACAGAGTGATGGATCAATTTCATGAATCAATTTTCCATCTCTTTTTAACACCTTTATTGCCTGCACTGGACAACTTTTAATGCATTCTCCGCATTGTGTACACAAAGATGTGTCGATTTTGTGAATAATTGTCTTTTTCGCAGCAAACGCCGTTAATACCATGACACTGCCCAGTGCTATGAATAACAAAATACGATTTTTCATGGTATATCCTTTATTGATAATTTCTGGTACTCATTAATTTAATGTAATTGCACCATGCCTGCATCTTGAAACACAATCGCCACACCCTTCTGACCACTCTTACATCCACATCTTATACTCACAATAATTTAACAGCAGGTACAACCTGTTATTATAAGATCAGTGCAACAGGAAATGGTCTGGAATCAGCCCTATCTTCATCTGTTTGGGCAACGACTCAGAC
>DATAMG010000127.1:0-20205 GCA_036260705.1 Chitinispirillaceae bacterium
AGATTCAGTGTACATATTATAACCGACTCCATAAATATAAGTCCGCTTCAAAAAATCCATCTTTCCGCTAAAGTCAATCCGGCAGCCACAAATATCCGCAATTGGGAATGGTCGATAAATTCAGCACCATTCAAAAGCACAAGCACTGTAGATACCTTTATAATTGCCCCCATTAACACAGGTAAATTTACCTGTATTTTGCGTGGGACAAACAGCGATAGCCAGAGCGCCTCAGATACTTTGAACTTTAATATTCAATCATCCGATTTGCAGGTTTATGCTCAGGGAAAAACCGAAGCAGGTTTGTTTGAAAGAATTACACTTTCTGCCCAGACAAACAGTAATAAACCGGTATTATCTCTAAGCTGGGATATTGGAAATACTGGAAAATTTGTACCAACTGCCAGCGGTTCTATAACTATTGGACCATTTCGAGTTCCCCAAAAAAAAATCGAATGTATCGTCAGAGCTATTGACGAAAGTGGCTTGTCTGCATTCGATACTATTTCGCTGAAAGTTGACTATCTTTGGGAAGAACTTCTGCCTGTTCCAGAATTATCTGAACGCAAAAGCCACATTCTAATCCCTTTTAACAATTCTTTATGGATAATTGGCGGTTCACGTAATGACCTATGGTACTCCGTAGATGGTAAGACCTGGAATTTAAAAATCGAAACCACCCCCCTTGGTCCTCGATATGGTCATGTATCAATTATTTATGATGAAAAGCTATGGGTAATAGGCGGAAAAATTGGCTCTGATTCTTTGCCCGGAGACATCTGGAATACATCTGATGGATCGAACTGGCACAAAATCACTCAAAGTCCATTCTTAAAACGCTACTACCATAGCGCAACGGTTTTTCAAAACCGCATTTATATAATCGGTGGTTTGAACGATTCTGCAGACGCACCCTGTCTCAATGATATCTGGCTTTCAGAAAATGGAATTAAATGGACAAAACAAAATACAATCTCCGGTTTTTTACCTCGTTATGGGCATGGTGCAATAGTTTTTAACAACTCTTTTTTTCTTATTGGCGGACATTATGATGATTTCAGCGGTTCAAAAACAGTTAACGATATATGGGAATCTAAAAACGGAACAAATTGGCAAAAAGTAAATGATAATTTAAGTTTCCCTGATAATCATTTTCTTTCTTATCTTGTATACGATCAACGAATCTGGGCCATTGGAGGATTTTTAAAAAGCACACCATCCTCCTTTTCCAATATATGGATGAGTAATGATGGGATGCACTGGATTCGGCAATCATACAGGGGACAGGATTCGGAAGGGTTTCACTTAACAGGAACAGTTTTTAATAATAAGATTATCATGAGTCCATCCGGATCAAATCACTTGTTTTCCTTGAAATAAATAATGCAAATCACTATGAAAACTTTTCTTCCAGAAACAGAACAATTTTCGAATTTTGATTTACGCTTTGCTGAATTCATCTGTAAATTGTCAGACACTGACAATTTACAACTGTTTTTAGCGGCAGCACTAACCACCCGGGCATTAAGGGATGGCCATGTCTGCTGCGATCTCGAAGGTATTGCCTGCCGTCAATTCCAGACAACAAACGGCCCATTCACATTACCTCAGTTGGAAGATCTGATTGCGCAACTAAAGAGTTGTCAGGCGATCGGAACCCCAGGCCTAAGCAGACCACTTATAATTGAAAATACCAGACTTTATTTATATAGGTATTGGCAATACGAGCAGAATCTGGCCCAATCAATTCTTTTGAGTACCGGCAAAAAAAATGTGATAAATATACCTGAATGCGCTTCTTTTTTGCGGACTCTTTCCGAACAGCCTGACAATTCAGAAATAGACTGGCAGAAGACAGCCGCTGCAATCTCTCTTTTAAACCAGCTTACCATTATTTGTGGAGGACCAGGTACAGGTAAAACAACCACAGTTGCCAAAATTCTTGGAATACTGAATATGAGCCTGAAAAAAAACTTACGAATTGCACTTGCTGCACCGACAGGCAAAGCTGCAGCACGACTTAGTGACTCTATTCAATCCATTATACCACGACTTAAGCTCCCTGATATCCTTAAGAGCAAAATTCCTTATAACACCCAGACAATTCACAGGCTTCTTGGAACAATCCCCTACTCAGCCGATTTTCGATACAATTCAACATCACCGCTTCCTTACGATATTATTCTGGTCGATGAAGCTTCAATGATAGATCTGGCCCTGATGAGTAAACTGGTCTCTGCAGTTCCGCCAAAAAGCCGCTTAATTTTACTTGGTGATCGTGATCAGCTCTCATCAGTTGAAGCCGGTTCAGTCTTAGGCGATATATGTGATACCGGTAATACTCACCAATTTACCTCCAAACAATCAGATATCTTAAAAAAACTGATTCCAGAATATAACGAGTCCGGAAATGAACAAGAATCTCTAATTTCAGATTGCATTGTGTCTTTAAAAAAAAGCTACAGATTCAATGAAAACTCAGGTATTGGCACTCTCAGCCGTGCCGTTAATCTGGGCGATATAAACAGCGTTACAAATATTCTTGAATCAGGTCACTACTCTGACTGTACCAGAAGACCTCTACCAGCAGAACATAATTTAGCTGGTGCATTAAGGAATAAAGTATTGAATTTCTTTTCATTTTTATCTTTAGCAAAAGATACGGGTTCAGCACTTGATCAGCTTGATTCCTTCAAAATTCTGTGTGCAGCCCGCCATGGCTCTTATGGTGTATCTTCTATTAACAAAATTGTAATCAGTATACTTGCTAACTCCGGCCTGATTCCAAGAGATACAACCTTTTACCATGGGCTTCCTTTTTTGATAAATGAGAATGACTATGCCTCAAACCTCTACAATGGAGATAGTGGAATCTTTTTTTCAGAGCAAAACAGCCACAAAAACTTGCAGGCTGTATTCAGAGGGCCACAATCGACATTACGGGTTTTCCAGCCTCGCCAACTGCTTTCATGGGAAGTTGCATATTCTATGACAGTTCACAAATCCCAAGGTTCAGAATTTGACCATATAATTCTTATACTTCCTCCAGTTCCAATTCCTGTTCTTACCCGTGAACTTATCTACACAGCATTAACCCGAGCCCGTAAAAGTGCGGAAATATGGTGCACAGATATGATTCTGGAAAAAGCAATAACAGCGCGCATCGTCCGTCAGTCTGGATTGAAAAATAAATTATGGAGTCATTAATCGGTTTTCTGCTTTAAGATGGCAAACAATATGGTATTAATCCTCTCAGCTTTTGCAAATTGGATGGATGCAGGACAAATACGGTTTTTGCCGACCAGACAGTACCTGATGTCTTAACAGAAATATAATCTCAGATAATTATTCTAAGTTTGGCTTATAGCGAAATGTGAACTGAAACATTTATCACATCAAACACTTTCAATGTATTGTACTCATAAGAGCCGTCAATAGAAAACCGTTTTACATTAATACCCAGTCCACCTGTGATTCTCCACGGGCTTTCCAATGTAGTCTGTACTTCTTTTTGCAACCCTGCCCTTAAGAGAAAATAGCGGAAAATTTCCTGTTCAATACCACCAGCCATTTTCCAGTTCTGCTCTTTTGTGATAGGAATCTGTCCTTCACCTATAAGGAATGTTTTGTAACCTGCCCTGAAAGTTCCTCCCATATGCAAGGATGCAGCACTGGCCTGATTATAGGTTTCACCAGTGGAAACATTCTTCCAATGAGAAATTACCGGTACATCTTTCAAAAGTAATCCATATCTGATACGTTCTGATAGTTCCCACAGAAAACCGAAATCTATTCCGGCCCCCAAAGAATTGCCACTGACGGAATTTTCCGTCGTTCCTTTAACCCTCTGGGTGGCTATTTTTAAATTTACCCCCAAAGAAAAAGGACGTATGAAATCGGGAAGATGGGTAAACTTATAAGCAACAGAAGTAATAAAGTAAATCTCTGTAAGCATATGATCTTTATCAGCGCTATAAAGCAAACCCTGACCGAATCCAATCTCTCGTGTGGCTTTATTTACATACGTAGCAGCAATATTATCAAGACCGAACCGGTATTGATATGCCAGAACAGCTTCAGCCCCTCTTACCCAGGCCATTCCGGCAGGGTTATAGAATACTCCATAAGCATCGTCTGATGCAGCTACATAAGCATTGCCAAGCGCAGCGGGGCGGGCAAACAATGGAATCTGATCTGCAAGTGATGAAATTCCAGCGCAGTCTTCAGTTCTATATTCAGCATACAATTTGTGAGCATCCTGATATTCCGAAAAATAATTAACCAAGCCATAAACTAATCCAGCACCTATAACACCGGCACTTGATATCAGAAATTTCTTTTCGTTATGAACACGAGGGCCTTGATAAATCGAAAAAGATGAAGTTTCTGCAGTGACATTTCCATGCAGCCTGGCAACAGCGGTTTTGACAATTTCAGTCAAGTTTACCCCTGGTGCCCCCTCAATGCTGACCGCATCAATCTTCTGTTTCATAATCACATCGACAAGTGTAAGCCGCAATCCATACCTGTTTTCATCTAAATCAATACTGCCAAAGAGCATTCGTTCCACTCCTGCTGCTCTACCTATGTCCATAACACAACGTGGGTCACGGCAGTGCGCTGGAAATTCCATTTTTATTTTATTTAGTTGCTCCTGGAGTACATTCTGAGGAAAAACCTCATAAAACCCAATCTCTCCAATATTTTTTAACAACTCTTGATATGCCTGCTCAGCAAGTTTAGCAGGGCCACCATAAGGTTCAGGAAGCAGAATTCCAATACTCACTTTCCCACTTCCGGAATCAGCTGCAGCCATATGCACAGCCAGCAATACTGCCATAATTATAATTACTAATTTCCCTCTCACAGAATCCTCCACACTTTTACCTGTTATTATCTCATGAGCACAATCTGTTTCATAAAACGTTGCTCTTTATTATTTGTGTCCTTAGCCGATAGGACTACAAAATAGCGCCCATTTCTGCACATCTTCTCACCTTTTTCAACTATGATATTGCCTGGTTTAGTCCATACCAGTTCTTTACTAGCAGTACGTCCATCCCACCACAGCTGATAAGGAAACTGATTAGCATTTTGAATATGCATTGACCATATAGGCTCCCCAGTAATCGTATAAATCCTCAGTTTTACATCTTTTAACGGTGGCCGGTCTGTCTCAACCTTGAATGAAATGCATGAACCAAACCGTTTGTCTTCTGGACTGATTGCCCTTGGCCACACATATGGAGAAAAAGGATTTGGAGCTATATTAAGATACCCTCCACGAGCCGGTCCAATGACAATTGAGTATTCTGAGAAATGGGATAATGCAGCACAAATCATCTTACCATCAGATGCAACCTTTGAATTCAAAAGTGGTTCCCACTGCAAGCTGTCTTCATTCCAGTAGGCGATAGCAATTTCTCTTGCACCACTACGTACCTCTTTGCGTAGGTTTTCCGGAATATTTAAAATCAAATTGATACTATCATTGGTGGTGTTGCTGAATATAACCCCTTCTTTTTCTGTAATAGAGAACGCAGTAGAATCAATAGTCTTCATCAAGCCAGTTCCCCGCCTGATCTTATTCTCCAATAAACGTGTTTCAATTGACAGCAGGCCGACTTCATTATTTGTAACAACCGAAGCAGGGAAAACCACAGTACAACCGCGTGAATTGGAAGCAGTATCCGCAGAGTTTTTATGTGTTATCATATGCAACACTTGAATACCAGGACTTTTTGAACCTTCACTGTAATATTCACTCCGTAAATCAGAGACTTCCGCGAATACCCTTACAGTCCCGCAGAAATTTTTAGCCGGCTTGAACACTCCGCTTGAAGATATGACACCAGCATTTTCCGGTAATACAGACCATTTTGGAACTACATCCAATGCTGTTCCACTTTTGTCTTTTCCAAAAACTTTGAATTCTGCCTTATCAAATCCTGATGTGGTAACCGGATTTGAATTACCACCATCGACCCTAACCACTTGTAAACTCTCGAGTTTACTTCCAGATATCCGGAAAACGACAGACACAGAATTACTTCCAATTACTTTAATTCTGTATGTATCAACCGTTGCGGTTAGTGTGACCGGAACTGCAAAGGTCCTTGTATTGCCTGTTGTCACAGTAACTGAAGTGCCAGTCTTGGAATCTATGGCACACCCCTGAGGATCAGTCAGACTCCAGGAAATGTCTTGTCCGCTTAAATTGTTAAAAGGAAGGTATGTCGAACTGTAATAACAGTTGAAATTAAACTTCATAGAGTATGAAGAGGGCAATACCAGTGTATCTGCATCTAAAGGTTCAATCTGTATTTTTGTCAATACAGTTGTATCTGGTGCAATAAATGCCTTGTATACTTCTTTCTGGTAACCGTAAACATCATCTTTTCTCCACGCTTTGAAATAATACTGCATCGTGCTTCCATCTCTGGGAGGCTGAATGCCAAACAGGTAGTTGGTATCTTTTTTGTTAACAGAAGAATACTTATAACTGCTGGACATTGCATCTTTATAAAAGATAGTAGCAGAATCCAGAAATACAGATGAATGCAACTGAAGTACCACATTACCATTAACAGGGATAATAGTGTCTTTTCTTGAATGAATGACATTCATTGACACAGTATCAATATATTCTACAGCATCATCTCCCACATAGAATTGATGAGAAGCAAGATCGATGAATGAATCATTTTTAGCATCAACATTTACTAAATAATAACCAGGTCCTGCATTCATTAATGAATCATTAGTGGAAATAGTCTTCTGCAAGGGGGTCAGCAATTTGACTGATCCAAAAAAATCGGCTGGAGTAATTTTCCATTTGATCTTTTTGGAACCCGGCTTTAGATAAATTGATATCTGAGCAGGCATCACCTTTCCGCCAGAAACCACCAGTGTATCTGGTCCTGCTATACTGTCCAGTACGAATCCATCTTTACCCACATTTATCGAATAGACCCCATCAGCAATATTTCTGATTTCAAAAGCTCCGTTATTAAGAGATTTGGAAGTTGCCGCTATTGCTGTGCTAAATCTCTTCACCAGGTTAATCAGTACATTTGATGGTGAGGAACAATATATTTTACCAGCAATCATTGCTAAACTGCTTATGGTATCATTGTATGTTAAAGTTGCTTTGGACTGTGTAGAGAGCGTACATGGTTTATCTTTGATGGCATACCCTGTTGCAGAGCTTTGCATTATGTATTGTCGGCTTCCCTGAAGACCTATCCGGTAATCGCCATATGTAGCATCTGTATAACAGGTGAATGTATCCCTGGTTGCAATATCCATAAACCTCACGCAAGCACCTGCCACAGGTACGTAAATTTGCCTGTCCCCTACCCACTTTTTCCCATAGATGTAGCCACTTACCAAAGATGCACCAGAATTTAAGGTAATAGAAATACTTTTTGAACTTACCACATCTACAGTATTCTGAAAAGATGTAAATCCGGTTTTTGATGCTGCAATATTGTAAACACCGGGTTGAACATAAAAAGAAAAATCTCCATTTTCAGATGTCGCCGGAATTTCATCAATCTGCATACCATCAAATAAAAGCTTAACTTTAACACCCAAAAGCGGATTACCTGAAGCATTTTTCACTATCCCTGAAAGTGTTACTGGATTTTTAGACATCGTAATGGTGTTAAGTTTGACATTTTCACCACTTTTTACAGTCACTTTTTCCGGTAAAACCGTCTTATATCCGGTTTTCTGAACATTTATGAACCAGTCTGCACCATAACATTTGAAAACATAATTTCCAAGTGCATCGGTCTGTGTTGATAAGGTATCTCCTATATCAGAGATACCAACTATTGTTGCAATATTTATTCCTTTTCCAGCCTCATCGATCACTTTTCCATAAATAGTTGCCTGGGGTCTGGTAAGAATGAAAGTAGCATTTGTGGTATTATCCCTGCCCACTGAAAAAGTCTGGGTCTGACTCTCAAATTCGTTTTTTATGGCAGTTATTCGATAAGTACCAACAGGTCTTTCCCTTGATAAATATCCATCTGTGTCGGTATAAAAAAACAGTGGAGCCTCCATTGTTCCATCGAGTACTTCCACCTGCATCTTTACTAAACCTACATTGCTCTTTGCAATCCTGCCGTCATTTAACACTTCTTCCACAGTCCTGATTACCAGTGTGCCGGTAGGAACTTCATATCTAAACCCAACCGTATCACCTGCAGTACCAGCCCCCTTTTCATCAGTTGCGATAATACGCCAGGAATAGTCGTTTGTGGAAAAAGCTGATTTTGCGTTGACATCAACACTCATGGTCTCCGCAGAATTCAGAGCCATAACCTCTGTCTGCCATACTATTATCTGAGCTCGAATACCTTCGTATTCCTGAGTAGTATACACATATAACTTATAAGTATTTGCATTTTTATCAAGATTGGTCCATTTAAATTTTATAATAGAATCAGATCCGGAATTGTATGTGCCACCTTTAGGATAAACAGATATCGGCTTGCTCAGAGAAACCCCTTCTATTTTGAAATAACCGGGTAAATCATAACGTGTCGATGAAAATGCCAAGTGATTACCATAATTATTTAGAACTATCCATGAATACTGCTTTCCTGGAGACAATGGCGGCGGTTCTGCAGTAATGGTACCAGAAGGGTCTGGAGCACCGTAAACTATCTGGGAATTGGGAGTAATTGCCTGCCACACAATGCTTAATCCCTGCAGATCAATTTTCCCATCATCCTCACTATTGACTTTTATTGCATCATCAGAAAGAATGACATGATAATAAGGAACTCCGGAATTTGCATACCACTGAAAAACCGGTGTCAAACTCTGGATTGTACCCGATGGACTTTTAATAGACACAGATTTTGGACTCTCAATTATAATCTGAAATTCATTAGATACATATACATTTCCATTTCTTTTAAGTGCCACAACTGAATAGAATACTCCGGTTCCCATTTTAGCCTGTTTACTTGCCCGAAAAGCGATTCCCCGAAGCGGAACATCAGATGAAGTTGATGGCGGGAAATATCTGTTATTAAATGAATCTGCCTCAAATACAGTTATAGAATCCTGGTAATTTGAAAGATCGGTACCACCTGGAGATTTACTGAAGTAAATGACTCCGGAATCAGGCGATATAAAGCCGGTTCTGGATTTACCGGTCCACTTTATCCATAACAAAGAATCTGCCGATTTAACTCCGATTGGCGCATCCAAAATGACATAATCGGTAGTCTGCTGTGCAAAAGCAACCAGCACATATAAGATCGTCAATAAAGCAGGATAAATCCGCATCATCATGCATAATTCCTTTCAAAAATTTCTACCTGAATCAGAATTTATATACTATCCCTGTTTTTAATGCCGGGAGTGGTAATACGTCAAGCTCCAGGTGAAGCTGCATTTTAGAACCTATTGTAGACCCGAAGTTAACTACAGGTATCATAGCCGATTCACCCATATGCATATAAGGCATTTTACTTCCTAATAGATGAGTCTGTTCACCATACCTGAAATCAATTCCAAATACACCAATATTCAAAAATGCCTTGTAGACATTACATTGCAACATAATTATATGATCAACCGAAGTTCCAAAATCAATAATCAGTGAGTCACTTTCAGAAGTGCCTGAATTTCCAGCCACTATCGTCCTTTGTTCTTTTCGTATTTTGTCCAGTTTGAATTCAATATCACCAAATATTTTAGTATAAGAGAGAGTAAAATAACCCGGAAGAAGATCGAAGGAAATTGTAAGTCCTGTAGGCATTTTCCAATGCAAACCAGGTTCATTACCATTCATATCTTTGGTGGTATATGAAACACTGTCTATAGCATTTGAGGTTAACTTGTTAATGAACTCATCGTCTGAAAACAGATCTGGATCTTCAAAATCATATTTGGTCTGAAATGTCTCAGGATCAATAAAAAACGGCACAGAATATTTAGCCGAAAAGCTTCCCTTTGCCCTGGTTGACAATCCGAATCTGGATACCAGAGAAAATCTCCAGGCCTTCAAACCAAGGGTAGGACTCCACACTTCCGCCTCATAGTGCCCCAGAGCATGACCATAAACTTTGCTTGAAGGGTAATCCAATTCACGCTCAATCTCAATACTCCCATCATCACTTGCATAATTGAGTCTTCCTAACAAATCCGCATCGATTTTTCCCCTGAGATCCATAACAAAAGTATGCCTGTGAAGATTGAGCGCCATGGTCAGATATCTGTTTATCCGGTAGGCATATCCGAATGTCATTGTCTCCCATGACATTGACATACTTAGTGGAACACTTATAGTGCCACGCATCAAAAAATTTATTCCATCGATTAATGAATCTGGCTTGATATAAACATTTGGGTTACCTAAGGCATTACTGTAATTCAAAGAGAAATTCTGTGTATTGGAGAAGCTGGCAACGCCACCTAACATAGGAACATCCACCTGTATTGTCAAATTGGGATTCTGACCGGCACTGCCTTCCGGTTTAAATTCATCTCCATTGGATATAATAGTACTGTCAGAAAAAATTGAATCGATTGCCGGATCAGCATATTGAATGAAATCACGTAAATTTACACTATGAGAGATAGGTATGTTAAATCCGAAATACCCTCTGGGGTATTCAAAAGATACAGATGTGGGGTCCCTTAAAAAATCGTAATTAAACCCAATAGACAATTTTGCACTGAAATTAGGCAGCCTAATATTTGCGCCCAGATCATTGATATCGATATCATCGGCAGCATGTAAATTTAATAGTAAACATGCAACCACAGCAAACACTGCCTGTATCCGCATGGAATTCACTCCTTCTCAATTACATCGTTGTAGTATCTGAACTATGTACCTAAACGATAACACTGAAAATGCCGGTATATTTGTATACTCTTATTTAAAACCTGCACATAACAATGTCGTAAAAGAGGATTTTTCTATCCTCAGCCGATTCCAAAGATAAAAGTACTATAGTTTTCTTTTCCCCTGTCCTGATTCTGATACATAAGTCGGATCGTAGTGTTATTATATTCCAGAAGATCGAAGATTGTCAATATTGTTTTCTTAACTGACTGCAATTTGTAGTGCCAGGTAAAAAATATCAGAATAACTAAACAGTTCGAAAAGAAATTAAACTTATCAGAGGACTATTTTGGAAATTTTTTTTATAATAAGTGGCTTGGTGATTTGGAGCTCAGAATTTTGATCGAGGTGCACAAAAAAGCTATATATGGCAGGCTGATCTACCAGACTCGTTTTTTACCTGTCCAGTAGACACCCTGGCCTTAACAGGATGCGATTCACACAAATAAGAGCAGCGTTCTAATATCAATTCTCAAGCAGCGGTTTTCTCAAGAAGTGAATCAGCAATAATTTTCTTCAATTCACTTGAATACTTGAACAGTGGAACCACTCGTTTTAGCAATGGTACAACTTCTCCGGTTTTGGGATTTCTGGCAGGACGAGGTTTTCGAACTTTGGTATAAAAAGTACCAAAACCACGAATCTCGATATTTTTTCCAGCTTCCAGTGTAGTAGCGATTGTCTCTAGAAACTCTTCTATAACAATCTTGGTATCTGCCTGGGTAAGCCCTGTATACCTGGAAACATCTGCGATTAAATCATGTTTTGTTGTATTTGCCACATAACCCCCCTGAAGAAACTCTTGAGTTATAATATTGAATGATATTCGGTTAAAGTCAAGTCATTTTGTTATATTCTCATTATAACCACCTGAATTTGAAAAAAACAACTTAAATCCGCGCCTCCATAATTCCAAATGAATATTTTTATATTTTATTTTAGAATGATTCACCTCTGGAACCATTGAAATACACTTTTGAAAAGAGCTCATAAATCGTTGATTTGAAAATAAATCCAGTACTACATCACAGTTGTGGCGGATCAAATTCTCCTCAACCGGTTTATTTTGGGATAGTACCTTCCAAGAGGGAAAAAAAATTCTGAATAAATCGCTCATTCGCTGCCTGGCAGTCTGATCGAACAAAATCTTCTTTAAAACTCCAATTTGTGTTTCCAGATCTAAAATCGCAAAATCTACTGTTTCATTCTTTATCAGGTATTGTTCAGCCACTTTGAGGTTAAGGTCCTTCCCGATAAACCTTGAGCTGTACTGGAGAAATTTATCCTTCAATTCTCCCCAGCAGATCCAGTTCAGCGGCACAGGCATATGTTCATACAGTAAAGATGAATCCATTTTCTGAGGGTAAATAAAACCAGCCGGTCTTCTTGCAATAAGTGTCTTGTTAAACAACCATGGCTCATATAATGCATAACCAAAACCTTCCGAAACCGATGTAGACAGTGCTAAATCACACATTTTATACAGGTATGGAACAGGATTATTACTCTGGTTATGTTGATCCATAGAGCTCCATGATAATCTAAAAGGATTAAAAGCTACCCTTAATCTTGTTTGTTTCACCAGATCTGCCAAATTATCATAAAGCTTTCTATCAGAGGTACTTGTGCCGGGAGCCCCAAGTATCAGGTTTGCATCTAGAAAAATGCAGGCGATCATTATCGCTTCCAGAACATTTTTCCGCATGATCAATCTTCCCGGATAATAGCAGACCGGTAGATTTGAGTCAAATACAAATCCATCGCGTGCTGTCAATATTTTCATATTCTCTATAAATACACTGCGGCTTATTGACTCTGGGAATGTGGATTTTATTCTCATTGGATTAGGCAGGCAGTAAACCTTAAATCCGCTATTTCTCAGAACAGAACAAATGTTTTCCCCTGGGGCAAGATAATTTACTGGAGCACCAATCGCATAGAGATCATCTTTGATTGCAATACCGGATTTCTGAAGTTCTTCGATTTTATTGAGTAAATCAATCCTTCCCTCCTCAGCCAGATCGTGTACCACCCAGAAAAAACGGTATGCTTTACAGTCTTTTTTTTGAGCCAGAAATCTTAGAGCAGAGGAAAGTGCCGGATTTTTGGC
Organism: Chitinispirillaceae bacterium; assembly: GCA_036260705.1. Lineage (GTDB taxonomy): Bacteria > Fibrobacterota > Chitinivibrionia > Chitinivibrionales > Chitinispirillaceae > JAAYPC01. The sequence goes on from DATAMG010000127.1 coordinate 12,984, forward strand.
CAGAGTCATATTATGACAGAGAATAACTGCTGGTAACGGCATCATTTCAAGAACTGCCTCTATTTTGTTTACAAGCAAATCTCTGAAATGATAATATTCGTCTTGACCATTAAAATTATGGTAGTCACATTCTGACAAATTGATGATCTTTATATCCAAATTATTCTGCTGTATTTCATTACTGCAGATCAGTGCATTGAATGAATCGGATCCGTAAATGGCTGAAAATGCTTCTGAATAACCCCGGATTACCTCGCTGACCCCTCCAAGGCGGAAATGATAGTGTACCTGCAGAAGACTGGCTATTTTTGGATTCATAACTTGAATCTAATGACCATTCTTTTTTTGACGGGGATGAAAACTGCGGTGGACTTCACGTAAATACTCACGATCTACATGGGTATAGATTTCTGTGGTAACGATATTGGCATGTCCCAGCATTTCCTGTACTGTTCGTAAATCTGCACCACCTTCAAGCAAGTGTGTGGCAAAAGAATGACGAAAAGTATGAGGTGAAACACTTTTTTTAATTCCGGCTAATTTCACATAGTATTGGATAATTTTCCAGATACCCATTCGACTAAGAGCTCTTCCCCGAACATTAAGAAATATGGTACTGTCAGAATGAGGTTTTGCAAACAATGACCGTTCAACCTGAAAATACTCTTTTATCCAATGTAGAGCGACTTCGCCTATTGGTACTATTCGTTCTTTGGAACCTTTACCATATACCCTGACCAACCCCTCCTCCCATAATATTTGTTCTTCGGTGCACGACAGCAGCTCAGAGACCCTCATTCCTGTTGCGTAAAGCGTTTCCAGCATCGCACGATCTCTTACCCCTCCAGTTTTCTTCAGGTCTATCACATTTAAAATGTCCTCAATCTCCTGAACAAGCAGCACACCTGGAAGATACCTGGTAACTCTGGGACTCTCCAATAGTTCAGTCGGATCTTTATTTACCGCTCCCTCAGAAGCGATAAAAGCAAAATAGCTGCGCATTGAGGATATTGAGCGTTGAATAGACGTGGATGCAAAGCCAATGTCATATAAAAGCTGTATATATTTGGAAAGAATATCTGGAGATACAGAGTCGATCTCATCAATACGATGCTGGTTTAGAAAACAAGCTAAACGTTGCAGATCGTAACGATATGATTCGGCAGTATTTTCACTTAGAGTTTTTTCAAGCTTTAAATAAGCTAGGAAAGTATCAATATAAGGCAAATCTAACATAATATTGAGTTATAAGAAAGGATTCATCTTTTTTTCACGTCCTATCGTTGTCCGTCCCATATGTCCGGGGCATACGATTGTATCTTCCGGCAATACCAGCAGCTTGTTTTTTATACCTTCCACTAGTTTGAGCTGATCTCCACCTGTAAAATCCGATCTTCCGATCGAACCGGCAAAAAGTATATCTCCGCAAAACAGATATTTGTCAATGTATAAAGCAGTTCCGCATGGAGAATGCCCTGGTACTTCAAATACATTTACTTTATAACTGCCAATAACCATCTCGCCTTCTACAAGATCAAGGGTTTCCCCTTGATAAGTATACCCTGTTTCGATCAGCACAGAACCATTAAGTTCCTCATCTTTAAGTATCATTTTTTCCAGAGGATGAATATAAATGTCAATACCAGGGAAAGCATTCAGTACTTCTGGTATACCAAGGAAATGATCAAAGTGCGCATGAGTAAGAACGATTGCTTCAATAAATAGCGACTCTTTTTTTACAAACTCAATCAGTTTGTCACATCCTGATGAAGGATCAATAATCAGACATCTTGAATTCTCATTATATATCAAATAAGTGTTGGTTTGAATTGGCCCGGTAACAAATTTCAGTACAGTAATTGCCATAAGTAATCTCCTTTAGTTTTGTCCCGTTCCTAAAAGTGGTTCATCAAAATCACCGACAAAAATCACCTCCGGTTCAAGAATAATTCCAAACTGCTCATAAACAGCCGTCTGAATAGTCTTAATCAACCTGCGGACATCTGATGCTGTTCCATTTCCTTTGTTTATAATAAAATTGGCATGCTTGCTTGATACTTCCACATCTCCGATTCGTAGCCCTTTCAAACCACACTTCTCGATCAGGGTTCCGGCAAATCCTCCGGGAGGTCTTTTAAAAACACTTCCACAATTTGGATATTCTAAAGGCTGCTTGCTTTTTCTTTTTTCCAGTATCTCTTTGCGAATAGCAAGCAGAGATTGTTTTGGGCATTTTCTGGAGAACTTAAAAACAGCAGACAATATCACTGCAGCTTTATCTTGTAATCGACTGGTTCTGTATCCCAAATCCAAGTCTGCAGCATTACATTCAATAATATTGTTTTGTAAAAAGTCATAATAAGATACTGAGTGAAGGGTATCAGAAATAGTGGTATTGAACGCACCAGCATTCATAATTACAGCCCCTCCCACAGTTCCAGGTATTCCGGCAAGTTCTTCCATCCCGCAATATTCGTTTTCAATAACCTGATTTACAAGGGCATTCAATGATACCCCACTTTCTGCATGAACACAGTCTGAACTCCATTTGATTTTATCAAACCCGCAGGAGAGATTAATTATAAGTCCAGGCCACCCGTGGTCACTGATCAGGACATTGGAACCTTTACCTAAAACAAAAACAGGCAGCATCCTCTGCTGTGCAAAACCAATAGCGACTAAAACTTCTGCCTGATTTTTCGGTTCTGCATAATAAGAAGCAGTTCCTCCGATACGAAAGGTGTTTCTATCCTTGAGAGATATATTATTGAGGAATTCCATAGATTTAATTCTTTTGATGAAAAATGCTTTAAACAGCTGAAGAGAAAATAAATAAAATGAATGCCCCCATTCCTTAAAAGTTGCTTTAACTGGCATGCATTTAAATATGCTCCTGATTTGCCAGGTCAGGCCTATAAGGGGCTTTTACACCGAGTATCAGGCGCCATGCCAGACGCACACAAAAAAAAAGCCCGCAATGAATGCGGGCTTTAAAATGGCGGACCGGACGAGGCTCGAACTCGCGACCTCTGGCTTGACAGGCCAGCGTTCTAACCGGCTGAACTACCGGTCCAAATTATATCTGATCTTTAATGGGCGTTGTAGGGATCGAACCTACGACCACCTGCTTGTAAGGCAGGTACTCTATACCAGCTGAGCTAAACGCCCTATTTCTTTGGTGACTTGTTTTCTTCCTTAACAAGCAATGCAACAGGAATCAGTACACAGTAAACCCCAATAATAAGCAGTGGTGCTACAGTCAATGAGACTGGATTGTGTAAAGGCCCCCGCCCCAGGAGAAAATACCCTAAAACAAGCAGCACAAAACTGGTTATTAAGAGTTTATGATTTATTGACGAGAATAAATTGTTCATAATTATTAGCTCCAAAGAAAAATAAATATAAATAATAAATCTGGTGCAGTCAACATAATTCTAATTATAATTTTAAAATATTTTTATCAGCCCTGCAATTATTCTTCATTCAAAACTACTGGTTCTGTTGCTCATTTTCCGGTGTATTTAAGGATTGCAGTCTTTCACGAGTACACTTGATTGCCTCATTTAACAATCTGGCCAGATTCTGCATTTCATCACCCTGCCTTAATCGAATTTCATCAGTATAAATACCTCTGATCATGTTATTGCATACCTTTTCAAATCGATACACTGGCCCTGCAATCTTGTGTGAAAAGAAAATAGTCAGAAGTACAATCTGAATCACCACCAGAAATACACCTATCCCAAAAACCCATAAAAGCGAATTCATCAGATTCTTACGAAAATCCCGGTTACTGGAGAATGTACGCAAATAATTCTGAATACTCTGAATCAAGGCTTCGTAGCGTTCAATCGAAGGCTGTTGCTGATCTTGTAATTGAAGAGAAATATTGCTCTCAACATCATATTTAATAATTCGTACAGTTGTGTTGATAATTGCCTGAGAAGAAAAATAAAGGGTAAAAATCATAAATACCAGCAATACCAGCATTGGAACCAGAAATGTTACCATATATCGACCCTGAAATTTCTGATCGATAAAAAAATGTTTTCTATTGAAGTTATTTTGTTTTGCCACTTTTTTACGCTCCTTTTTCACGTGAAGGATATTCGATTCTGGAATGGAATATACCTTGCAGAACAGGCATAAATCCTTCAACAATTTCATCGAGGTCTCGCAAGGTAAGGTCGCTCTGATCCAGCTGAGATGCAATAAACTTATCCTTAATAATTTTTTTTGCCAATTCCCTTAATAAATCCGGAGAACTGCTCCCTAGACTCCTGGCTGCGGCTTCAACTGAATCTGCAAGCATTATTATAGCCGCTTCCCGGGTTTGTGGAACCGGTCCAGAATACCTGAAATCTTTTTCCTGCACATTCTTATTTGAGCTCTGCTCAAGAGCTTTCTCGTAAAAAAATGTCATTGTACTATTACCATGATGCTGAACAATTACATCCTGAATAACCTTGGGTAGCTTATTTTTTTTTGCCAACTCCAGCCCATCTTTTACATGCTCCAAAATGATTGCAGCACTGGTTAAAGGGTCAAGACCGGTATGTCGACTTTTATCTATAGTAAGACAATTCTCAACGAAATAATCCGCTTTTGCAATTTTTCCAATATCATGATAATAGGAAGCCACTCTGGCTAAAAGAGCATTTGCTCCGATTTTCAATGCTGCGGATTCTGCCAGATTGCCAACCAGAACACTGTGATTATAAGTACCTGCAGCTTCAATAGAAAGCCGCTTTAATATCGGATGATTCATATCCGATAGCTCAACCAGGGTCATATCTGTGGTGATATCAAAAAGTTGCTCAAAAATAGGGGTCAAAAACATGGCAAGCAGTACTGAAATAATTACACCACCTAAAGACAGACTGTAATTTTGCAATAAAGAGAGAATCGTGAATTTTAAACCAATTATGTGCCAAAGTGTTATCAAAACGACATTAATTATAACTACTGGAGCAATGACTTTTAAAAAGTGAGATCTGTATCTTACATTACTTCCAAATAACCCGGCAACTATCCCTCCTAATAAAGAGTAAATGAAGAAAAACTGGTTAAAACCCATCAGAATACCAAAAAAAGTACTGATAAACAGAGTTAAAATCAAACTTAAGTTAATTCCAAAAAGAATGGCAGCCAAAAGGGAGCAGATAGAGACAGGGACGATATACTCTGGTATGTAATATGGCATTTCTACAGCCCCAGTGAAAATCCTGGAAGCCAGCAATAAACCTATTCTGATTGTAGCAACCTGAATACACAAAAGTAAAGCAAAGGCTAAAAGATGTCTGTTATTTTTCATCAGTTTGGGTTCAAATTTTTTGATATAGACAGCAGCAAATAAAAGTGGCAAAAGTGTCAGAAGCAATTTGCCTGCATTTTCTGCAGCCACTTTCCTTTTTTCCTGACCGTCACCCACCTTATCAAACACGATCCGTAAAGAATGGAGTTTTTGAATTATTTCCCCAGTTACCTCCTGGTGCTTGCGTACTATTTCGGTATCTTTAATCACTTTCCCAAGTATTTGAGGCACATCATTTGCCGCCTTGTTTTTGCGCGCAGCAACTTCTTTTTCATTCATAATCACATTAGGACTTATACACCGTAACAACAATTCATAAATTGAATTAAGTGCTGCAGCATCCAGCTTTCTCTCTTCTTTAAGCCGATTGATGGCATTCTCCAGAGCGATTTCCTTTACAGACAAATCCTTTGTACCAATGATCATTTCCACAGAATCGCGACGCAGAGTGACAAATTGCAAATCATATATCTGATATTTGTCAAAAGTGGTATTGTAGCGGCCACGCAGTTTCTGCAACTGATCTGCTGTCTGAGCTAAAAGTACAGAACATATCCTTTTATCTAAAATCGTCTGAGATTGTCTTTTTGCGATTTGAAGAAGTTCAGGTCTAGTGAGGAGTTGCTTGAGGGTGTTTTAAGATATTTTTTTTGATAATGAATTGTAAATTGTCATCCATGCAAGATCTGCGGTATCGGTCGCAAAAAGTCTGCTTAAAGCATTTTGTATTTCTTCAAATCGTGACATAACCTGTGACTCAACATTACTGTCGAAATCAAAAACAAGTAATACCTGATCTCTTGCTTTTTTCTTTTCACGTTCCAGCTCGTCAGGAGTCCTGACAATATCAAAAGTAAAAGGAGCTATTATAGTTTCTCTGGATGCCTCTCCGATTTTTGGAAGAACAAAGGATTGCACTGTAACAGTATAAGGAAACAGTAGTGTCACCACAACCAAGGTAACGATAAGTATAAAAAAAGGTGTGGAAAAAAAAGCCGGTATGCGAATATGAATTTTATTCCAAATTCGTAAAAAATCAATCTGACGAATCTTGGCGAAAATATTCAGGTTTTTTTTATTCATGCAGGAGAATCTTAGTTATCCTCTCTGAAAAGATGGAAAAAATTATAAGAATTGATAACGCCGGAAGCTCTGATAGCTGATTTTAATTTTTTACCTCCGCCCTCATTGCTTTTTATAAGTTACATTTTTTCAACAGGCCAGGATAACAGGTCCGGCGATTAGTATGATCATAAAATACTAAGTTTTAAGATACGAACTGGTTCTCTTTCTAATCTTAATCCGCAGCATTCATAGGGATAACCAGAACCTGACCAGGAAGAATAAAATCTGATGGTTGAATCTGTTGTTTTTGAGCTCTGATATGTTTTTTATATATAGTATAAATTGAATCTATTTGTGTTCTGTTTGCATTATAAATCACAGGCCATCGATATAAGTCTCCATATATTGATTTAGCAATTTTAGACAGAGTTTCATGATCAGACCTACTGGATTTAACAGTGTAATAAATATGAGTATTACCACTATTTTGATGATTGGCAGTATCAATCTGTGCAACAATCGAGTTATTCTCTTTTTCGACTGGCTTATACATACTGGAAAATTCTTTCATCAAATCTTCTAATTCAGCAATTTTATTTGAAATCCGCTTTAAAACTACCACTGGAGATGATTTAACAGCCTCAATTTTTAAATAGTACTCATTGAGAGCAGTATCTGCTTTTTGATGATTGCTCTGAACTGTCATTAAATTTTTCAGTTCCTGATACATTTTTGATATCTGGAGCAAAGCTTTATCCACATCATTTTCTGAAAATCCATGTTCAGAGTAAAATCGGGCTTTCTTCTGATCGACTACTGCGATTTGCCTTTTAAGTTCTGCAA
>DATAMG010000014.1:0-11999 GCA_036260705.1 Chitinispirillaceae bacterium
GATCAGACCGGGACTTTACTAAGCCCTGATATTTATCTTTATCAGATTGTGGCTTCGGCCCCTAACGAGAAAAAGAAGATAAAGAGCAGGATTATGAAACTGGTGATTAATCCCTGAGATTGAAAACACAATTTTTCTGGCAAATCAGTGATGAAGTAAATAATATTTTTTAAATGGATGTCCTTAAACCCTGTAATTTTCTTTAAATTTTAAATGAATATATGAATTTTGCATAATTCTGTTGATATAATTGCACAAAATTGAAAAAAAAGCTATATTCTACTTTGTTTACAAAGATAATTAACTTTTATTTAAGGTTAAATCGGTTTATAAAAACAAAATGTCATGCATTACTTTATAATGAGTGCCTATGTTTTTAAATAAAGTTGCGGTTATATTTCTGGCATTTATGATTTCCGGATCAAATATGATTTCGATTTGCCATTCTGGTGAAGATGGTAAAGCTGATGTTCATTTTATTGCACAATCTTGTGATAAAGGTGATTGTACAAGGGATGCAGAACCATTAAAAAGTGAAAAAGAAAACTGCCGTGGCGATTTGTGTCATGATCAACCTGTAAATGAAAAATATCCTTCAGTTACCAAAATTTTGAAATTGAAAATATTGGATGCAATACCTTTGGTATTTTCGATGGATTTATTGCAGCTAGAGAAATGTAAAACAATACTGCCATCCTCTTGTGTCACTGAAAAAACTTACCCCAAACCTACTCTTGTACTTCGCATTTGATTCTATAATCCTCAGTTTTTAACAAAGATGTGCGAATCCATCATGGATTTGTATGTCAATTATTTTTTTGAATATTGCCGAAAAAAAATACGAAAGGCTCTTTTATGCAAATATGCCATTTGCTAATCACTTTGTTTTTGTGCATTTTGCCATCTGTAGAAATTGTAAATGCTTCAGGTCCTGAAAAGAAGATCAGCTTTTTAAAGGCCAGGGAGCTGATTTTATCTGAAAATCCGGGGCTTAAGTCTTCAGAAACTTTAATTGAGGCTGCAAAAGAAGGTGTTTTGCAGGCTGATGTACAACCTAACCCCAGTGTTGATTATTCATTGGATAAGCTTGGTGCAAATGAAATAGAAATAACCATCGAACAGTCAATTGAACTTGGAGGTAAAAGAAAGTATCGCAAAGAAGCAGCAGAGAGGGAAGTGGAATTAGCCTTAAATTCGTGCGATTATACTCGACTTGAACTTGAGGCAGAAATTTTACGCAGGTTCATCCCAGTGATAACTGTCCAGAAAAAATTGGCTCTACTTGACTCTATGATTGATATTGCAGAAATCACCAGAGAGGAGATTAAGAGGAGATTTGAAGAGGGGGCAAGGAGAAAGACAGATCTCGTGCGTGCAGAAATCGATATTGAACAATTGAAACTGGAACACAGTGAATTGGAAAGTGATGCAATTGTATCCAGAAAAAAGTTTGCTTCATTGGGTGCTAAAAGTCAGAAATTGCTAATGAATGTAACAGGTACAATTTCAGAGAATATTGAAATTCCAACTTTAGAAGAAATTAGAGAAAGGCTTCAGCTGAACCTGCTTTTAAAAGCCGTGGATATTGAACAGCAACAATTTGAAACATTTCAAAGACAACTCGGTGCAGAAGCTATACCTGATTTAAATGTATATGCCGGTTATCTTCGTGACAACAAAGAGAAATCCAATTCACCGTTAGTTGGTTTATCGATGACTATCCCGATTTTTAACAGAAATAAAGCTGCACAAAGACAGGTTTGGCTAAAAGGTCAGGCATTGCAGCAAAAACGACAAAATTTACTTTCTATTATCGATGCGGATGCACAGGAAATTCACAGTCGGTTGCTGGCAATTGAGAATCAGATAAAAATGCTGACTACAAGCATCATTCCTAAATCGGAAAATGTGTATACAATGATGCAGGAATATTACAGTTCAGGTAATGTGGAATATCTGGATCTTTCTGAAACTCAGGCAGAAGTGCTCAGGTCAATAATGAAACTTTATGATATTCAGGCAGAAATGGCCCAAAAACTTACTGATCTTATGCAAATATCAAACATACCCTTGCAAATAGTGAAATCGGAGGAATAAATGCAAAAAACAGTGCTGTTAATTGGTATTATTTTCATATCCATGACACTTGTGACTGGATGCAGAGAAACTTTACATTCAGCAGTTGAAAAGCATAAAGGAACTTCTGATATTAAACATGATGAGTATCATGGTGAGAACGCTGAAGAGCATGCAGAAGAGCATGCAGAAGAGAAAGCAGAAGAGAAAGCAGAACATGACCATAATACCGGACATTCACTTGCACATGATGAAGGCGCAGAAGAAATTATTGTTGCAGCTGAATTTATCGAGATGGCCGGCATAACTCTGGCAAAAGTAAGTAAAGGAAAAATCAATAAATCCATCAATTTAAGTGGAGAAATCGGATTTGATGAAGAACGTGTAGTACATATTACACCCAGGTTTGCTGGTATTGTAAAAGAAGCAAAATACAAAGTTGGCGAATATGTCAATTCAGGAGATGTATTAGCATCAATTGAGAGTAATCAGAGCATGACTCATTATTCAATAAAGGCTCCCATGTCCGGCAGAATAATTCAGAAGCATGCGGTAACCGGTGAACATGTATCGGAACAGGAGAGTATCTATGTGCTGGCGGATTTATCAAAAGTCTGGGTTAATCTTGCTCTTTATCCCAAAGATGCTGAAAAAATCAAAGTCGGCCAACTTGCAATGATTTCAGCTGTCGGCTCCGATATCCGTTCGGAAGGCTTAATTCAGTATATTACCCCGGTGATGGATACTCAAACCAGAAAAATTACCGCCAGAGTCGTATTAGTTAATCGTAATGACATGTGGCGGCCAGGATTATTTGTAAATGCAAACATTGCTGTGGATGCTGGCAGGGAAGAGTTGGTAATAGATAAAAATGCAGTGCAGATTCTTAATAATAAACAAGTCGTTTTTATCCAGCATGAACCCAATGCGTTTAAGCCGATAGAAGTTGTCGTAGGGGAATGTGATTACAAAAAAATCCATGTCGTTAGCGGATTGGAAGACGGAATGGAATATGTTAATAATGGCGCATTTGAACTCAAAGCAAAGGTAATCACCAGTTCACTAGGTGAGCATGCCGGACATGGTCACTGACAGGAGCGATAATAAATGAAAAAAATCCTACAGATTTGTATAAAGAACAGACTACTGGTACTTTTATCGATATTTGGAATTCTGGGATTGGGAATTTATCAGTACCGCCAGCTTCCTACAGACGCATTTCCGGATATTTCTCCTGTTATGGTTCCTGTTTTCGCTGAGGCACACGGAATGGCTCCGGAAGAGATAGAGCGACTTATTACATTCCCTATAGAATCAGCTATGAATGGGTTGCCTGGAGTGCGGCAGATTAAATCAACATCTGCATTTGGTATGGCAGTAGTGTATGTGTATTTCAAAGATAATGTTGATATTTACTTTGCCAGGCAGATTGTGGCCGAACGGCTTGCTGGAGCAGAATTACCTCAATTGCATGAGCGCCCGGCCCTGGGGCCAATTTCAACAGGACTTGGCGAGGTCTTCATGTATTATTTGACAACAGATAGTAGTGTGGAGACAGGAGGAAAGGAACTTGATGTATATCTTCGTGAAGTTAACGATTGGGCCGTAAAGTACCAGCTCCAGACTGTTCCAGGTGTTACCGAGATCCTTTCAATGGGTGGGCATGTATTGCAGTATCAGGTGAATGTCAACCCTTACGCACTGAATAAATACAAGGTGACACTTGATGATGTTGTAACTGCGATTACATCAAATAACAAGAATGCCGGAGGACAATTCCTGGTTATCGGATCAGAAGAGTACCTGGTGCGGGGAATCGGTCTGCTGGAAAAACTTGACGATCTGAGTAATATCAAAGTTAAATCCGTAAATGGAATTCCTGTGCGGCTGGCTGATGTGGCTGATGTCGGTTATGGCAAAGAGGTTCGTCGTGGGGTAGTGACACGCAATGGAACAGATGAAGTGGTTGCTGGTATTATAATGAAGTTATACGGCCAGAATACTTCAAAGGTCATTAAATCACTGGAGGAAAAGATTCCGGAAGTGCAGAGGTCTCTTCCTCAAGGAGTAAAGCTGGTGCCCTATTACAATCAGAGTTTTCTGGTAAAAAATGCGGTAAAAACAGTTCAGGATGCCCTCTGGCAAGGTGGTATTCTGGTAATAGCTGTACTGGCATTATTCCTTGGTAATATCCGGAGTGCATTTATTGTGGCAATCGCTTTGCCAATCTGTGCTCTTTTTGCGACCATCTGTATGGGTATTGCAGGAATGTCTGCAAATCTTATGTCGCTTGGAGGTATTGCAATTGCTATTGGTATGATTGGAGATGCATCAATTGTCATTGTCGAAAATGTTCTGAGACTCTTGTCTGATGCAGAACAGAAAACAAGAAGTAAAACCGATATTGTCATTTCCGCATGCAGTGAGGTTTCCAGACCTATCATTTTTTCGGTGGCAATCATAATCATTGTATTTCTGCCGCTCTTTACTCTTGAGGGTGTGGAAGGTAAAATGTTTGCACCAATGGCTTTCACTATCACATTTGCTCTTATCGGATCGCTTGTTGCGGCATTTGTTTTTTCACCGGTGTTATCGACATTTCTTCTTAAAAAAGGGGAACAGAAAGAATTAGCTTTTATCATTTTTCTTAAAAGAATATATCGGCCTGTGATCCAGATGGTATTACGAAGAAAATTGATTGTACTCATTGTAACTCTAATCGTGTTTCTATTATCTATCGCTATTATACCTCATTTAGGCAATGAGTTTATTCCAACTCTGGAAGAAGGGGGCATTCAATTAAATCTGGCAATGGCTCCTTCAATATCACTCGAAAAGGCTACAGAAACAGTGATGAAGCTTGAACGCAGAATAAAGTTGTTTGAAGAAGTTGATATGACAATTGCAAAAATCGGTCGTCCGGAAGCTGGTAGTCACCCTCATCCTGTCAACTCTGCTCATATTCAGATCATTTTAAAGCCTATGGATAAGTGGAAAAAACATAAAAGCAAGGCTGAATTGGTTGAATCCATCAATAAGGCCCTCTCAGGGTATCCAGGTGTTCAACTCAATTTCTCTCAGCCTATACAGAATATGTTCGACGAGTTACTTTCCGGGGTTAAGACTCAGCTTGCTATAAAAGTCTATGGTGAAGACATCAGTGTACTCAAAACAAAAGCAGAGGAAATAAAAGAGGTTATTTCACCAGTAGCAGGCCTTGTCGACCTTTCAACTGAACAGAGCTTTGGACAGCCACAGATACAGATTATCGCTGATAGGGAGGCTTGTGCCAGATATGGAGTCGATGTTAATGATATCCTCGAAGTAGTAGAATTGGCAATCGGTGGAGAGACTGTTGATCAGGTCTTTCTTAATACAAGACGTTTTGGAATTCAGGTTAGGTTTGATGAGCGCTACCGCTTTGATACCGAAGCTATAGGTAACATTCTTGTACGTACAAACGACGAAACTGAAGTACCACTTTCGTTAATTGCAAAAATCAACAATGTCACTGGCCCTGTTCAAATCAACAGAGAGAATAATCAACGCCGCTGGACTGTAGCTGCAAATGTCAGGGGAAGAGATATAGGTGGAGTCGTTGCAGACATCAAAAAACTCGTTGAATCCAGGATAGAATTGCCATCGGGATACTATGTAGAGTATGGCGGGCAATTTGAAAACCAGCAGAGGGCTATGAAAAAGCTGACATTTATCGTACCAACGGCGTTAGGAATGATATTTCTGATGCTATATCTATCGTTAGGTTCGATACGGAGCGCATTATTGATATTCATAAATGTACCGCTGGCACTCATTGGAGGTGTCTTTGGGTTGTACTTTTCAAAAGAATATCTGTCTGTACCTGCATCGGTTGGATTTATAGCGCTTTTTGGTATAGCAGTTCAAAATGGTCTGGTACTCGTATCATATATTAACCAATTGTGTCAAAAAGGGATTAAGTCAACCGAAGCAATCACTCAGGCTTGCCTTTTGCGGCTACGTCCGGTTCTGATGACCGCTATCACCACAATCCTGGGGTTGATTCCACTTCTTTGCTCAAAGGGAATGGGATCTGAAGTGCAAAGACCGCTTGCGATTGTAGTGGTGTTCGGTTTACTTTCATCGACTTTTCTGACACTCATTCTTCTTCCAGCGCTTTACGAATGGATCGCTCCTAAGTTTGAGGCAGATCCTAAAAAAAGAATAATCGTAATTGAAAAGAATTAATACGAAAAAAGAACCTGAAAGGTAATTTAACCTAAAAATCGCAGTAGATTGACGCGGATAACGGTTAATCTATTGCGCATAAAGGTTTTCAGTCCTTTCGGTCTTATCACCAGTAGATAAAACCTTCAAGGACTTCAAACCTTTCTGCATCAATATCTTACGGTTCTCCATCGTCATCTACTGCGGTTTTTAGGTTTAACCACATAGATCACAAAGCGTAGCACATAGAACACATGACAGATAAATATTATCGAAGATATTTTTTAACGTTTGCTCTTTAATCACCAAAAAAAAAGAACCCTGCTTTACAAGCAGGGTTCTTTTTTTAATTATTATACAACTTTAAAAGTTATTTGGTATTCATAGCAAATGTAAAATCAATATAGGGAGATACTGAAGGTTTGCTCTGACCTACCGCAAATTCAGTGAGGTCAATTCCAAAATCGAAGAACAGAAATTTTGCTTTGGGTGGATTTATTCGAATACCTACATCGGTATTAAGGTAAAACTGCCCGTCAGCATAATTGGTAACGGAAGAGCCTACTTCCCAGATAATTGACCACATTGGATGTGGTGTACTCATTAATCCCAGATCTACGCCTGCGGAAAAGAAATCACCAATCTGGGTGTGAGGAGTGATATTCAGTTGAAATGCACTGGAACGGCTTCCTATCAAACCTGCTGTAAAAAATACTCCAAGGCGTGGATTAGCATAATGTGGAACTCCGTGTACCCCATCTCCAATGTGATAGAATGAATAAGCCATTCCAGCTCCTATTGCCATGTTGTCCGCTAAACCATATTTGGCACCGAAAATAATTCTTCCGATGTTATCCAATAGTGAAGCCTGAAGCTGTAAATTAGCTGGCAAAGCAAAAGAGATCTCATGGAGTCCAATCACCAGATGATAGGCTGGGTTGACAAATGGAGTGGGGGTGTACATCAGGTGAGTTGGTTTTGCCGGCCTTATGGTCTGAGAATTCGAAACTGTAAAAACAAAAAATATAGCGCTTATAGTTAAAATGAAGTTTTTTCTCATAGCTGTCCTCTCGAATACTAAAGTTAATCAGAGCAAAATTATTGGTTTTTAGTCTTTTGGGCCAATTTTGCACTGATACTAAATATGCAACTGTAAAAATGTAAAATTCAACAATCTTTTTAGCCGTTTAAACAATTTGACCTGAGGGCTGAGAATGCTGTGAATATTTTGAAAGCCATTCTCAGTATCATTTCATCTGGAAAATACATCTTTTCGATTTATACAGTCAAAGATGTTATTTCCAGTGGAATTGTAGCATATGAGATATTTGAAGTTAGTGAAATCAATCGATAGAGGTTTGTTCCTCGCTTATTTCTTTGGCACTATTAACCATGTCGCTCAATTTAATTAATACAGTATCGATTCCTTCACCGGTTACTGCACTCATGGATAACCACTCGGAAGGCAAATCTATTCGGCTATCAGATGAAAGCAGATCAGTTTTAGTGAGAATATAACATTTAGGTTTTTCTGCAAGTTGCTGACTGTAATGGGACAGTTCATTAAGAAGAATCTCTGCATCGGCAATTGGATTCTCTGAAGAGGCTTCTACAAGTATTGCCAAAGTCTTGGTTCGTTCTATGTGTCTCAAAAATCTAATTCCAAGACCTTTCCCTTTGTGACAATCTTCAATAAGTCCGGGAATATCTGCCACTACAAAGGTATTACGTCCATCTTCCATTTTAACTATGCCCAGATGTGGCTCAGTTGTGGTAAACGGATAATCTGCAATCTTGGGTCTGGCCTGTGATATTTTGGAAAGAAATGTGGACTTTCCGGCATTAGGCCTACCCACCAATCCAACATCAGCTAAAATCTTGAGCACGAATCTGAGATTTTTTTCCTCTCCTGGTTTTCCAGGCTCGGAATGTTCCGGATTAGGATTCCTTGGTGATGCCAGGGCACCATTGCCTCTGCCACCTCTGCCCCCCCTGGCGACCAGAAATGGGGTGTCTTCCTCAAGACAGTCGATAATAATATCTCCACTGTCTTTATCATAAATAATAGTTCCAAGAGGGACTTTTATGGTTATATCCTCACCATTTTTACCAGTTTTATTGGAACCTTTGCCATGTGCACCACGTTCTGCCTTGTAATGTTGATGGTAGGCAATGTCCTGAAGAGTGTGAATCTGTCTGGAACCACTTACATAGATGTGGCCACCACGTCCACCATCACCTCCATCAGGTCTGCCTTTTGGTTTATATTTCTGGCGTTCATAAGCAAAACAGCCATTTCCGCCATCTCCAGCCTTTACATAAATTGTTGTTTCATCGATAAACATGGAATTGATTCCTTAAGCTGATCTATTACGAGCCAGACGAGCTTGGTGAAGAACTTTTGGATGAGGATGTACTACTACTTCCTCCGGAAGATGAACTGCTGTCGGAACTGGCAGATCGCTTATATGAATCCGAGCGGTAATCTGTTATATAAAAACCGCTTCCTTTAAACAAAAATCCGGCTCCAGCTGAGAAAAGTCGCTTTACTTGCCCATCACAACCCGGACGGTTACAAGTCTTTAGAGGTTCAGCACTTATACTTTGGAACTCTTCAAAAATATGGCCACATTTCTGGCATTCATATTCGTATGTCGGCATACGCAGCTACTCCTTTACACGACATATTAAGTGTTCTACATTACAGTAAAAGACGGGTTTGAAAAATAATTCCTGTGAATAGAAAGAATCAATGCACAATCGAGCTTGTTAGTATGTCAAATTGTTTCTGCAAAAAGATCATAATCCGAAGCTCCTATAATTTTTACCAGGGAAACAGTGCCGGGAGTGAAACTCCCACTGGTTAAAAGCACTTTACCATCTACTTCCGGAGCATCAAACTGAGATCTGGCTTCAAAATTGAAATCTGGATCATCGCTGACATCATCAATTATTACTTCAAGTTCTGAGCCGATCCTGGATTCCAAAATTTCTCTGCTTATTTCTCTTTGCACCAGCATAAGTTCTTCACATCTTTTAACCGCAGTTGCGATTCTTGGTCTTGGTCGAAGCTCAAATGCTTTGGTGCCCTGCTCGGCAGAAAATGGAAAGACACCTAATTTGTCAAAGCGGGCAAATTCTATGAAATTCAATAATTCTTTGAAATGGGCATTGGTTTCACCCGGGAAACCTAAAATAAATGAGCTTCGAATAGCAGCTCCAGGCACAATAGTTCTGATTCGCTCGATGAGTCCATAGATGTCTTTTGTTAATGGAGTTCTGTTCATCGATCGAAGTATCGGTTCAGAGATATGCTGTAATGGTATATCAAAATAGGAGCACAGGCGAGACTCTTTTGCGATCAGATTCAGCAAATTATCATCCACATATCTTGGATGAAGATACATGCAGCGGATCCATGGGAATTCAGTTTTTTCCAGTAACTCTTCAAGCAAAGCTCTGAGAGTGGAACCGGTGTCTCTTCCAAAAAAAGATGTATCCTGTGCAACAAGTATCAATTCCTTTACACCGCTTTGATAAAGCCATTTAGCTTCATCAATAATCTCATTGTGCTGTCTGCTGTGAAATTTTCCCCGTATATCAGGTATGACACAGAATGTACAACCATGTGAACATCCTTCAGCGATTTTTAAATATTGAGTGGCATGTAATCCGGAAAGTTCTCTTTTAAAAGTGGAAGGCTTAATGTGTTTGTAAAGGCCTAAAAGTATTTCCTGCCAGTCATTCACTCCTACCCATAAGTCAACTTCTGGAAACTGTTCTGCTACCTGCTGGCGATATCTTTCAGAAAAACATCCGCTGATAATAAGCTTTTGGCAGTGGCCATTTTTCTTTTTTGAAGCTGCTTCCAGTATGGTATCGATCGCTTCTTCCTGAGCCTCTCTGATAAATGCGCAGGTGTTGACAACTATTATATCTGCAATTTCATAATTCCTGGTTATTTCGAAACCTGCAGATCGAAACAGAAAAAGTATACGCTCACCATCGATGATATTTTTACTGCAACCGAGATTGTATAACGCAACTGTTGACATAAATAAAGAAGGGGTTTGCGATTGCAAAACCCCGATTTTCTATAGGAAAAGGTTGAAAAATCAGATCACCATTCATCATCTAGAGGAACTGCTGATGCTCCACCTGGAGCCGTATTTGGCGGTGCTGCATTTGACGGGTCTTCCACCGGTTGCTCTTTAGGTATAGAGGGTGCTGGAGTAACTGACGGAGGTGGGGGATAATTTACTGCCGGAGCCGGACTGTTCTGATCAGATGCAGCCGGGTTTGAAACATCTGGATTGCTCTGATTAGAAACCGGCTGATAAGTTGCCGGAGTATATGACTGATAATTTTGATTAGTAGAGTTGTTAAAATTTGATGCCGGAGTACTCTCACCAAAGCCATTTCCCTGGATACCAACATTATCATTGGATTTGTTGTCTACCCAGAATTCATAACCCATAGGTTTTAAATTTTCATCTCCAAAATTTTTAGCTGATGAAATTTGGGAAAAGCGTCCAATACGCACCCGGTAATAGGTACCGGAGAGCGAAGGAGTAGGATTTTCAACTTCTGCGATATAAGCCGGATAACCTCTGGCTTCCAACTGTTTCATCAGCTTATCTGCCAGATGACGGGAACCAAGTGTGGATATTTGAACCACATATCTTCCGTTGTTACTGAAGTCGGAAGTGTTTGCTGAAGTAATTGCTTTTCTGGTAGTACTCCCATGCTCTTTGGGTGCAGATGTTGATGATGGTTCTGCAGAGCTGGTATCATCTTTATAGAATTCCTCAAAGATATCTGCTGTAGATGATTGTGATTGTACAGTTTTTTTTGCAGTCTGTGAAAATTCTGTATCACTTTGTACTTTTTTCTTAGTACAACCTATTATAACCACTACTAGAATAATTCCGGCAAGGAGCTTTCCGCGAAGCATCGTTCCTCCTTTAAAATGTCAACTTGGCCGTTATGCAGTATGCTTATATTTACCAATTACTAAATTTACAATATTGGGAAACTTATTTCCATTAAATTTTTCAAGGATTTATGTGATACAGCCTCAACAGCTTTTAAAAGCATTCTATCTCAGGTATTTATTACATATTTTATTGAAAGAATCCACAATACGTTTATTTTCGGCAAAAAATTGCATTTTTTAATTTTACTTTTTGTATGAATTAGAAAAATATCGGAAATTTTAATCTCAGTCTTACGAATCTTCAACTCACCACGATTAGATTGAAACAGCAAAACACAAGCCTTTAAAATTTATTTAAAGCACACCTTTCGTAGAAGGAAGTCGATTGGCAGCTCGAGGGTTTATACTGCATGCTTGTGAGAGTGCATGACCAAATGCTTTAAAAATCGCCTCAATAGCATGATGACTGTTGCGGCCACGGAGCAGATCTACATGAATCGTACAGCGCGAATGATCGGTAAATGCCTTGAAAAAATCCTCAATAAGATCACAATCGAAATTTCCAATTTGGCGATCATTCAGGGATACTTCGTAGATAAGATTAGATCTGCCTGCAATATCCAGGCACACTCTGGCTAATGATTCATCCATGGGAATGTAGCTGAATGCGTATCTTTTTATTCCTTTACAATCTCCTAAAGCTTTCTGAAGTGCCATTCCCATACAGATACCAATATCCTCAACACTATGATGAAAATCTACTTCAATATCTCCCTTGCAA
>DATAMG010000020.1:0-6869 GCA_036260705.1 Chitinispirillaceae bacterium
CTAACAGGTAAGGGTAATCAGCTTCACGATGTTTTCTGTGCAGGCTTTCTTTAAACCTTTCCAAAGCATCAATTGCGAAATCAGGATCACCAATGACAGCAGGCCACCCTTTGCAGGAACCCTTGATCTCGGTTGTCTCATTAAAAGAGAGAAGCCCTGCGGTTTTATTGTCTCCTTTACAATCATCTACCAGAAATTGCAGATACGCCTTTATGGCATCTTTCTCATTATCGCCAAAACGACGCAGGCAGTCTTCGCGTTTTTGAAACGTTTTACCATGAGAATTGCTATCTCCCAGCAGAAAACCATGTCCGCACCATTCATAATTTTTCAGCTCCTCAAGAGAGTTGACTATACCAGCTCGTAATGGATTGAGACTAATGTACTTAGTCATATTAACCGCATACATCTGATCCTGACAGAGAACCGATTTGAACCGGCCCTGAAACAGACACCCGTTTTTGTCGTGTCGTTTATTATAATAGGTGGCATAGCCCCCATTAAGACCACGCATCAGCTTACTTAAAGGTTTATCGTTGGTTCTGATGAACAGATGATAATGATTTCCCATAAGAGCCCAGTTATAGCAGAGAAATCCGGTTTCAGTAAGGCCTTTCTCAAAACGGGAAAGAAATTCCAGCCTGTCCTGATCATCGATAAACATGGGTTTTCCCTCAATGGAGTGTGCCATGATATGAAACAGTGATCCGGGTGATTCGATACGAGCGAATTGGGGCATTTTCTTCTCCCGCTTGAAGGTGGAAGACGGCGATTAAGGAAGCAATCTGCAAAATCCAGGCCGGTTTTAAAAGGAAAAAAGCAGTTCGTCCTTAATCAAAGGCTTGGCGGGTTAATAGAAAAACATAGTTCGTCTGAAAACCATTAAATCAAAATCTTACATAATTAAAAGCAGTCCGTCCGTTAATTTTCTGAACTCCATTGGCTCTCGTTTTGCATTTCTTTCTCAGAAGCAAATAAAATATGCCACCCTCTAAAAAAGGCAAACAGCCAATGTCCGCAAAAAAATCCTCCAATGAAGATAACCATGGAATACTGGCCAAAACTCCTGCAGAAATACCCAAAAGAGGATGGTATGACATCTTTAAACGGGTCACTAAAGAAATTTCAAAAGATAACATCAGTATAATTGCCGCAGGAGTGGCATTTTATTCTTTTCTGGCTATCTTCCCGGCAATTGCCGCAACTATTTCAATTTATGGACTCTTAATTGACCCTCAAACTGTCCAACAACAACTCTCTTCTGTAACTGAAATCCTTCCAAAACAGGCTACCAGTCTGATGCAATCTCAACTTAATCAAATCACCAAAGGCTCTTCAACTGCACTTAGCTGGGGCTTGGTTTTCAGTATCCTTCTTAGTATCTGGAGTGCCAACAGTGGTACCAGTGCTTTGTTTCAGGGAATAAATATCGCCTACGATGAACAGAATAAACGAGGGCTTATAAAAAACACTGCTCTTACCCTGCTTTTTACTTTTCTTGGAATAGTTATGGCCATAATATGTATTAGCCTGGTTATTGGATTACCGGCATTTGCAGATAAGCTGGGATTTCCCGGATCTTTAATGACAACTATCATGTGGTCAAGATGGATTCTTTTAGCTGGACTAATCATATTAAGTCTTGCTGCATTATACAGATATGCTGCGGATCGGAAAAATCCTAAATGGCAATGGGTAAGCTGGGGCTCGGTTATAGCTACTTTCTGCTGGATTGGCGGTTCACTTCTGTTTTCTTATTATGTGAATAATTTCAGTAATTACAATGCAACCTACGGCTCATTGGCTGCTGTAGTAATTTTGCTTTTCTGGTTTTATCTCTCCATCTATTTCATTCTGCTTGGTGCAGAAATTAATTCTGAAATCGAACATCAGACCGAAATCGACTCCACCATCGGAAAACAACAACCTATGGGCAAACGCGGTGCTCATCAGGCAGATGACCTCGGAGAAGCTGCATAAATCAAATCCAGTATAAAGCAACTCTTTTACAAATGTATGCATCTCTTTTCCGTAATTTTTATAGGAAAAATACGGAAAGGAGTTTATATATGGATTTTACTCCTAATGATCAAAGCAAGCAAAGATATCACCAGATACGTGATAACTTGCGCGACAGAACTGAAAAAGTAACCAGAACAGGCATCGATTCAACAGCTTCAGAGTTTAGCAGATTCGGTTCTGCATTACATGCAGCCGCAAGCGACCTGCATAAAAATAATGACTACTTTGCCGGATTGTTCGATACTCTGGCCAACAAAATTGATGATGTATCTACTTTCGTTAAAAAACGTGAATCTAAAGATATATTAAATACCGTACAGAAATTTGCCAAACAAAATCCTTACCTGACAATGGGTGGAATGTTTGTAGCTGGATTGGCAATATCACAATTTATGAAAACTGAACCTAACAATTATCCACAATCAAAGGAGAATTATAATGAATCTGGTACATGATAGAACTGTCTCGTTTGAGGAGGAATCGATTGCTGATCTGGTTAAAGATCTGCGTGATGAAACCATAAATATGGTGCACCAACAGATAGAATTGGCCAAAACAGAAACCTCCGAAAAAGTTTCACAGCTTAGTAGCAATGCTTCTTCAATTGCAACCGGAGGTGCAGTGCTTTATGCAGGTTTTCTATTCTTGCTTACTGCATTTACATTTCTGGGTTATATGGTACTAAACGCCTGGGGGCTTTCACCAGTCATCTCAATGTGGGTAATGCCTCTTATTACAGGGGTGATAGTCAGTATTGTCGGATGGGTAATGATCTCCGGTTCTCTTAACAAATTAAAAAGACTGTCCATTATACCTGAAAAAACTGCCCATTCAATAAAGGAGGATCAAAAATGGATAAAAAGGAAAATGTAATTGTTAATAACGATGATTATACAAGCACTATCCACGAATGGTCTCCAATAGATGAAAGCGGAAGACATAAAAGCTCCATGGAAATCGAAAAAGACATAGAAGAAACCCGCCATTCCATGGATCTTATTCTGGATACATTGAATGGTAAAGCCAGTCCTGGTTCACTTTACAACAAAATTCATCACTATTTTCAAAAAACTGAGAATCGTGAAAAAGCCAGAAAAACTCTTTCTACCGTCAGTAACAGTATTTCAAATTCCTTTCAAAGAAACCCTTTACCGGTAATGATGATTGCCGCTGGTGCCAGCTGGATGTTCTGGGAATTGAATCAGCCATCTCATGATGGGAAAACCGGTGAAAACCTGCAGAGATTCAAAGGTGAAACTGCTGAAAATTTTGAAGCTGCAAAAGAAGGAACCGCTCAAAAAGCAGATGAGGTAAAGCAAAGAACTGCTGAAAAAATAGGCGCTGCAAAAGAAAAAGCCGAATCAATGTCTTCAGAAGCACAGAGAAAGTCAGGTTCCTTTATTGATCAGGCCCGCAATAGAGGTGAAGATTATCGTCAGAAGACTTCTGATTTTCAAAATAGAGCTAAACACTCTTACCACAGAGCAGATACCTCGGTTCATGCTAACCCATTGCTTTTCGGAGTTGCTGCTGCATGTGCCGGAATCGTAGCCGGTCTACTGCTTCCGGAAACCAGAACTGATGACATGTATATAGAAAATAATCCTCCTGAAACCAGGTAGGATGCCAAAAGCTCTTCTAAAAATTATGATGCATCTGAAAGACTCAATCAGCAAACTGTTTCTGCAGAAAAACTGCCTCAGAAAAAAGAAGAAATAATTCTGGAAGCTGGTATTGGTTCAAAAAAAACCGAAGAAAAAAAAGTCAATCCGGAAGACGCAAAGGCAAAATAATAAATTGGTCAAATTATCAAAATTCAATCTGCAAAGCAGGGATACATTGCAATGTATCTCTGCTCCTTTTACTTTAAATATTTTTATTTATTTTGCAATAACAGCATCAGATCTTTAAGCCCCCTGGTGTTTACAACATCGGATGTTTCCAACCATCCGCGTCTTGCCTGAGCCACTCCAAAACGCATGAAATTGAGATCATTTGTACTGTGTGCATCGGTATTGATAGATACCTTCACCCCCATCTCTTTGGCCATTCGACAATGCAAATCATTCATATCCAGGCGTTCCGGGTAACTGTTTACTTCCACGATTCGGTGAAATTCCTTTGCTTTCTGAAGTATTTTCTCCATATCTATTTCAAATGGAGGTCTTCTGTTTATTAGTCTTCCTGTGGGATGAGCCAGAATTGTAAAGTAAGGATTTTCCATTGCCCGCAAAACCCTCTGTGTCTGTTGTCTTCTACTTAGATTAAGCTTTGAATGTACTGAACAAACCGTAAGATCCAGCTCTTTAAGAATGCTGTCTGGAAGATCCAGAGAACCATCCTCCAATATGTCCACCTCGATACCTTTAAGAACCCTGAATCCCACTAACGATTCGTTTAGTTTGTCAATGATAGCAATCTGCTCAGCCAGATCTTTCTCAGTAAGACCATGAGTCATAGCCAGACGCTGAGAATGGTCTGTAACAGCCATATATTCATATCCAAGAAGCCTGGCTGCATTCACCATTTGCTCCATAGATGCATGACCATCAGTGCGTAAAGTATGAGTATGAAGATCCCCTCTGATCTGCTCAGTATTTATTAATTTTGGAAGACCATCAGATTTGGCAGCATCCAGCTCACCATTATCCTCCCGAAGTTCAGGTTCTATAAAGGGAAGTCCAACAGATCTGTACACATCCTCTTCAAATTCACCTGCGATACGCCTGTCCCCCTTCCATATTCCATACTCATTTATTTTAAGACCCAGCTTTAACCCCATTTTACGTATTGCAATATTATGTGCTTTGGATCCTGTAAAGTAATGCAATGCAGCTCCATAGTTTTCTCCGGCAACGACCCTGATATCCACCTGTATTGATGAATCTAGTATTACAGTACATCGGGTCTCCCCTTTTACCAGAACCTTTTTAATTTCCGGGAATTTTTGAAACTGGCGTATTATTTTCAAAGGCTCATCTGTGGTTATCAGAATATCTATATCCCTGACAGTTTCACGTCTTCGACGAAATGAACCTGCAACAATCAATTTGTCTATGGCTTTTTCACTTTTCAGGAATTTTTTAACTCTGTTAACTATTTCTTCTGCATCATAAAGTTTTATTCTAATTAAGCTTTCTTTAACCTGCTTTATTCCATCCAGTATACTTTTTTCTATTTTTTCTCCGAATCCTGGGAGTTTACAGATCTTATGATCCAGAGCTGCCTTTTCCAATTGCTCCACATTGTTTACACCCAGTTTTTCATTAATTGTCTTGATTCTTCTTCCTCCCAAGCCCTCGATTTTCATAAGAACAATCAGTTCGGAAGGAATCTCTTTTTTAAGGTTTTCCAGTACTTCAAAATGTCCAGTAATAATAATCTGATTGATTTTTGATGCAAGATCTTTTCCAATTCCTGGAAGCCTGGATAGATCTTCTCCATTTTCCAGAAGTTCAGTTACATCATTGGAGAGTCCGTAAATTGTGTGCGCAGCAGTCCGGTAGGCTCGAACCCTGAAAGGATTATCTCCTTTTATTTCCAACAAATCAGCCATGTCATTAAACATTTCGGCTATAGCCGTATTTCTGATTCTCATCAGAAACCCAATTTCATTTATATTTTTTGGAAGGAAATAAACATTTTTTAAGTTTTTGAATGGTACTTTCCATAACATTTACCTGCAATTCAGTTTTGCCTGATACCGGTGGAAGAGAAAACAACGTAACTGAACGGCTTTCCATTTTAAAAATTGATTTTTCTTCAAATAGCAGAGGAATTTTAGGTATTGTCAAATCTCTGGTATCCATAATAAGTTCCCATCGTTTTGCAGAAGGACTTTCCGGAAGAATAAAATTGATAGGTTCATAATAACCGTTAAGCAAAATAAGCATTGTATCATCTGTTATCTGCTCTCCATGCTCATCCACTTCATCGATGGCATCACCGGCAAGTCTCAGGCCCAGAAAACTAATCTGGGGATCGTTCCAATCTTTATCATTCATTTCATGACCATCGGGATGTAACCAGGTGAGATCCTTTATGCCCATCTGCCTGGTATTTCGTCCATTAAAAAACCGCCTTCTTTGAAGAATTGGATGTTTATGAAAAAAATCGAGAAGAAATCTGCTAAATTGGAGCAATTCTTTATCACTTACAGTTAAATTCCAATTAATCCAGGAAATTTCATTATCCTGACAATAGGCATTATTGTTTCCTTTCTGTGTTCTGCCAAATTCATCACCAGCAGTGATCATAGGCACACCTTGGGAGAGAATCAGTGTAGCCAGAAAATTTCTCTTCTGTCTCTCTCGTAATTTCAATATTACAGCATCAGAGCTTTGACCTTCCACACCGCAATTCCAGGACAGATTGTCATTTGATCCATCCCTGTTACCCTCTTTATTAGCCTCATTATGCTTCTGGTTATAACTTACCAGATCATTTAAAGTGAAACCATCATGAGCAGTTACAAAATTTATACTTGCATAGGGTCTTCTTCCTCCACTTTCGTAAAGATCTGAACTGCCGGTAAGTCGATATGCCAGATCTCCGACCTGCCCAGGATCACTTTTCCAGAACTTCCTTACAGTATCCCTGAATTTACCATTCCATTCAGCCCAGAGTATCGGAAAATTTCCAACCAGATAGCCCCCAGGCCCCAGATCCCATGGCTCTGCAATGAGCTTTACTTGAGAAATAACCGGATCTTGATGAATAACATCGAAAAAAGTGCCAAGCCTGTTCAGATCGTGGAGCTCTCTGGCCAGTGTGGCAGCCAAATCAAACCGGAACCCATCCACATGCATTTCGGTTACCCAGTATCTCAAACTGTCCATTATCAACTG
>DATAMG010000024.1:0-22483 GCA_036260705.1 Chitinispirillaceae bacterium
ATAAATCCATCTATATACGATACCACGCTTAATGAAAAATAGAAATTTATCAGTGATATTTCAACAACTCTTTCCGAGCTGCAATGCAGCTCGGAAAGAGTTTATACCCCAAGTCGCCTAAAAGGGCGGCTTGGGAACATGTGTTTGCTTTCAATTCATTGTCAAAAAAATAACACAGAATATCAAAATAATTAACATTACACTTTATAATCATTTTTTTTTTGCTAAAAAGCTATATTCTCGAAGGCAATTCTTGGAGTTTTGATAATTAAGTGGCAACTTTTCCCGGAAGCGTTGCTTGCTAATTTAACCTGACGTGGGTATAGTAAGTATAAAACAGCTGAGAATTTCTCTTTTCAGAAAACTGTAAACACAAATCATGTGAATAAATATTCCGCACTTTGATATTACTTCATAAATCTTTTAAAATCAAATGTTTATCAAATACAGCCTGCTATCAAATAGAACTATCCGCTTTGGCTTGACAGTCCTGCGACAGGACTTTTTATAGTCACAATCTTGTGTGCTGCAACATGGGTGTAAATCTCGGTTGTCGTTGATGATACATGTCCTAAAAGTACCTGAATATATCGCAGGTCCACACCCTGCTCTCCAAGCCTCAGGCCGCATCCATATACCAGTATCAGTATAAGACGGTGTTTGAAATTTACAGGAGCATTTATTATGGATCTTATATCTGCTGTGAATAAACTCGCGGAAGTGATCTGCCGGTTTTCATCCGGATCAGTAAATCTTCCCCGGGACTTACCTCCAAAACCTCCTCCATGAAAAAACAACCGATGCTGCATAGGTATTGACAGTATTAGGTGCAAGTAACTTTGCATTTGCAACCATGCAAGATGTTCTTGAAAGCCATATACCAGTCTGAACTCAACTCCGGAGTCAGCCAGTCGATAAAACGGGAAACTGCGCCGTAATAATTGGTGAACCGCAGAAACAGCTACTTTATCACAGAAAAAACAGAGCGCTTCGTATTGAAAAAAAATCTAAGCTTTTTAAACAATCAATGAGTTTGCTGGTTTTTATGTAATAGGGAGCACCGGGGTTATTTTGAAGAAATCTGGAGATGAACTGTCTCATCTGGATAATTTTTTACTATCAATTCCTTCGTTTCAACTATCCGATCCAGCTTGTTAAGCCAGATAATATTCCATTCTTCAGCAGTTTTTTTACCAGTTTTGGAATTTTCTGAAAATTTTTTCCCGTAATGGACCACATTTTTGTATTGTACACTGTTCACCATCGCACCTGGGTCGTTCCTTCCACTTGACCAGTCTCTGTTCTTCTGGTAGAATTCGAAGACAGTGAGACAGTGAGACGGTGAGACAGTGAGACAGTAAGACAGTAAGACAGTGAGACAGTGAGACAGTGAGACGGTGAGACGGTGAGACAGTGAGACAGTGAGACAGTGAGGCAGTAAGGCAGTAAGGCAGTAAGGCAGCTAAAAAGCAAGACAGCTGAACTGCTAAACAGCCAAACAGCCAAACAGCTAAATAGCTAAAACCATGAAGCTGCAAAAGCCCTCATAGAAAGTAATCCCTCAATGGGTCAGGATTCTTTACAAGACATCTGTAATTCAGTAAGAGAACAGATAAAAAAAAGGAGATATTCTTAATGGAATAACTGCACTCAAAGATGCTGCAAAAACTCATCCCCAATCTGCTCAGATTCAATTCGAATTGGGAAATGCATACCGGATTAACGGCGATTTTTTGAACGCAGCTGAAGCTTTCAGGCTGGCTATTGTAATTAAACCCGATTTCTTTGCCGCATATTTCAACATGGCTTCTGCTCTTAAACTGCTGGGTCGATTTAATGAAGCTAAAGAGTGTTTAAATAAAGCCAATCGGCTTCAACCTGATATTATCGAAACTTATATCAGCATGGGAAACATACATAATATAACCGGAGATTACAGGGCTGCAGTCCAGATCCTGGAAAAAGCAGTTGCCATAAAACCGGATCATATTGACATTTACACCAATCTTGCAGAATCATTTACAGGTCTAAAAGATTATAATGCTGCTGAACAGATACTGAAAAAGGCACTCTCCATAATGCCTGATTCGATGGCTGTACTAAATAGTTTGGGAAATATTCTTGTCCTGAAAAACGATCTGAATTCAGCAAAAGATTATTATTGCAGTGCTTTGCGAATAAAACCGGATTTCGCTGATGCGCATTATCATCTGGGAATTATCATGCGCAGATGGAACCGACTCGATGAGGCTCTTATATGTTTTAAAAATGCCTTAAAGTTCAACCCTGAAGACAGATCGATTCTGACA
Organism: Chitinispirillaceae bacterium; assembly: GCA_036260705.1. Classification (GTDB taxonomy): domain Bacteria; phylum Fibrobacterota; class Chitinivibrionia; order Chitinivibrionales; family Chitinispirillaceae; genus JAAYPC01. The sequence continues at coordinate 2,310 of DATAMG010000024.1, forward strand.
GATTGCGGAGAGTGCTTTCTCGCTTTGGGCGAAATCGAATCCGCTTCACAGATTTTTCAGAAAATTCTGCAAAAAGATCCTTCTGATACTGCAGCAGCAGACAATCTGCTTTTGACGATGAATTACGATCCATTGTGCAGTAAAGAACAGCTTTCTAATGCACATAAAATATTTTCGGTTAGAAACCAACCTCAGATTCAAAACGTTTTCATAAACCGAAGTCAGAAAAAACCTTTACGCATAGGTTACATTTCTTCTGATTTCTGCAAGCACCCGTCAGCAACAGTTCTTCTTCCGGTGTTTAGATATCATAATAGGGAAGAATTTCAGGTGTTTGCATATTCTCAGACTGTCTATGATGATGAGATTACTTCGTCATTTAAAAATCTGGCTTATCGCTGGCAAACAATAGAAAATCTTAATGACCTGGAAGTTTGCGAACTGATAAGAAATGACGGAATAGATATTCTTGTCGATTGCACAGGACACATGTCCGGCAATCGTCTCGGGGTTTTTGCGCTTAGGACTGCACCTTTACAAGTAAGTGCAATAGGGTATCCCAATACCACCGGTCTTCAGTCTATGGATTATCGATTAACAGATGACATAACCGATCCTGCTGATGAAAACTCCTGTTATTCCGAGAGGTTAATTCGTCTTTCACACGGGTTTTGCTGCTATGAGCCGATTTATGAGATGCCGCATATCGCTCAGTTGCCTTTCAACGAGTCGGGAGTAATAACTTTCGGGTCAACCCACACCTTACCACGGTTGAACATACAGGTGATAATGTTGTGGTCAGAAGTACTGAAAGCAGTTCCCGGTTCCAGGCTACTGATTTTCAGAAATACCCTATGTAAGAGTGTTATTGAACGCCTGACAAACTGGTTTACCGAATCTGGAGTAGACATCGCAAGAATCGGTTTCCAGAACAAGGTTCCGCAGGGGGGGCATCTGGCAGTTTATAATTCCATTGATATATTACTGGATACTTTTCCATGGAGCGGTCATGTGACCACCTGTGAGTCTTTATTGATGGGTGTTCCGGTTATAACGCTGAAGGGTGATCGTCATGCCGGACGCATGGTAAGCAGTGTTTTGGCAAGAACCGGCTTATCCGGCCTGATCGCATCAACGACTGTAGAATATGTCAATTTAGCCGTTAATCTGGCCAGCTCCATAGAAATGCTTGCTGCATATCGTTTATCCTTAAGAAAGCAGGTGATGGATTCTCCTCTGTGCGACTGTCAGGGATTTGTGAAATGTCTGGAGGAAAGATATAGGGAGATATGGGATAGAGGGACGAGTGACGGATGAGGGAGGGGGGAGTAGAGAGGGACGAGTGACGAGTGTAGGATGGGGAGGGGGAGTGAGGAGTGATGGATTATGAGTAATGAATAATGGGTTGGGGCGACACGTGAAGAGTGTAGGTTGGTGATACAGATAGGTATCAGATTGCTATAAAATTTGAGAACTACTCTTGCTGCCCACTCTACCCCTCTTACTCTCTCCACCCCTCGACCCTCTCTCACCCTCTCGTAAACTTCACCAACTCTTCCAGTTTCTTAAGCGCACTTCCGGAGTCGATCGATTTAGCTGCAATTGTCAACCCTTCATGCGGGTCTTTGGCCAAACTGCAAGCGGTAAGAGCAAATGCCGTGTTTAACAATACAATGTCCCGTTGCGGACCGGTCTTTCCATTAAGTACATCTTTAATTATCTGAGCATTTTCTGAAGGATCCCCGCCTCTAATAGCAGAAAGAGAAGTACGCTGCAATCCAAAATCCTCGGGCTGGATAGTGTAGGTCTTGACAGTGCCGTTTTTCAACTCTGATATCTGAGTGGGTGCGGAAAGAGAGATCTCATCAAGGGCATCGAGGCCATGGACTACAAATGCACAGCGGGTGCCCATATTTTTAAGTACCATTGCCATTGTCTCGGTCAGAGCCGGAGAAAAAACTCCCATAAGCTGTGATGAAGCCATTGCTGGATTGGTAAGAGGGCCAAGAATATTGAATATGGTTCTTACAGCGATCTCTTTACGCGGACCTATCGCATATTTCATTGCGTTATGAAGAGATACTGCAAACAGAAAACCTATTCCCACATTATCCAGGCATTCTCTCATTCTTTCCGGTGAGATGGAGATATTTACACCCAGGGATTCCAGTACATCTGCACTTCCGCATTTACTGGATACAGAGCGGTTGCCGTGTTTGGCTACTGTTGCTCCTGCCGCTGCAGCGACAAATGCAGTGGCGGTGGAGATGTTGAAAGTATTGAGGCCGTCACCGCCTGTTCCGCAAGTGTCAATAACACAATCCTTATTCTGAGGAAGAACATGGGTTGCTTTTTCACGCATGACGGATGCAGCACCTGTTATCTCCTCAACCGATTCACCTTTCATGCGCAATGCTATAATCAGGGCAGAAATCTGGGCATCGGTTGTGGTTCCGGACATGATAGCGGAAAAAACATCTATAGATTCTTCGATGGTAAGATTGTTGCCCGCAATTACTTTCTTTATGGCTTCCTGTATAGTCATGAAAATCTCTCCGGTTAAACACGGTTAATTAATAAAAGAAATCAGTAGTTTCCAGCAATACAGACTGATACTAAAAAAGCTGTTTTGTAACTACTCAGCTTACTAAGAAAACAATATCAAATCAGAAATAAACAATCAGAGTTAATCAGATAAAATTAGTATCTGTTCAAAATTGAATTAAAAAGGCCGCTCATGCTTCGACCAGGCTCAGTACGAGCGGCCTTTTTGCTAAAATTACTCAAATTATTATCACAATTTGCTTATCTAAAAGAAATGCAAATAGAGATTTTGAACAGATACTAATTATCTGATCAGATAGAAAACATGAGACAGTGCAAATTTTTTTTCTTGATTCCTGTTTTTCGTTTAGAATTTTTTTCCGATTATTTCTGATTATTTCAACCTTACTTTTTAACTCAAAAGGCCTCTGATACGAATAAGCCAGATTTGCCGGACATAACTGAAAGAAAAATAATAAGTTTTAAAGGTTCTGTGCATTTTAAAAAGGGTTTGTGGTAGAGTTAGCTGGAAAATCCGGTTTTGTTGGCTTGTTTAATTGCTCAAAATGGCAGTAAGATAGTATAATAGAGTCACTATGGAAAATAATGAAACAAAACGACCCGAAGCGGTTTTTATCAGTTCATCAGCCCATTTTCGTGAACTTCCGGCTCCCCAGGGAGAGGAATTTGCCATTATGGGGCGTTCAAATGTAGGTAAATCTTCTTTTATTAATCATGTGCTTGAGAATCGTGGTCTTGCCAGGGTTTCAAAAAAACCGGGTAAAACCACTCTGGCCAATTATTATCGGATAGATAATGAGATGATATGGGTTGATCTGCCAGGTTATGGATATGCAAAGGCTCCCGGTGTGGAGAGGTTGCGCTGGTCTCGTTTGATTTCCGATTACTGTGAACGCAGGACAAACCTTAATGGCCTTATCTGGCTGATTGATTGCCGACACATTGGAACAAAGGCTGATCTGGAAGCCAGTGAGTGGTTCAGAAAGTTAAAATTACCTCTGTTTATGGTGCTGACAAAGGTCGATAAAATAACCAGAGGTAAACAAAATGAAGCGATCAGGCAGGCCATGACTGTCTTTGGAATACCAGAAGAGCCGATTCTTTACAGTACTCTGGAGCATCAATCCAGACAACGATTTTGGGAAAGGTTCAACATTTGGCGAGGGCGACTGAAACAAGAACAATAATGTTTGCGAGATTTTACCATGGTATCAGTCTTAGCGGTCAGAAGATCATCAATTTCAGCATGACTGTTGTTTCCATGGTAAAACTGTTTTTTGAAGCTCTGTATGCCTGTTTTTATCCCGGCCGTGCACCCTACACCTCTTTTGCCAGCCAGATTTCCCGTCAGATCCTCTATAGCGGAGTCGAAGCATTCTGGTTGGTGGCTGTAATTGCCTTTTTATGCGGATGTACCATAATTATTCAGGCCATGACCAATATGCCTCGTTTCGGGGTAACCGAATATTTCGGTAATATTCTGGTGGTTGCAGTGGTCAGGGAGTTGGGACCCTTTTTTACAGCTCTGGTAGTAGTAGGGCGCTCGGGTGCTGCATTGGCTGCGCATCTTGGTTCTATGCGGGTTAATAAGGAAGTAACTGCCCTGGAAGTCATGGGGGTTGATCCGGTTCATTTTCTGGTTGTTCCGGCTTTGGCTGGAATGACCCTCTCAATGGTATGTCTTAATATTTATTTCGATGTGATAGCGATCATTGGTGGTCTTCTGGTGGCCAAAATAACGGTGTTTGTGCCGTTCACAGTATTTCTGCAGAAAGTTCTGGATGCACTCAGCTGGATTGATATTCTAATTTCCTTTTCTAAAGGCATCTTTTTCGGTATAATCATCGCTGTGATCAGTTCCTATTATGGCCTGGCTGTAAAAAATATCCGGGGAGTCCCGCAGGCAACAATCAGTTCTGTTGTAGGTGCAATGTCTGTTATCATAATATTCAGTGTCATTATAACGGTTTTATTTTATGCCTGATAAAATTGAACTGGATAATGTAACTCATTCATATGGGGCAATTCCGGTACTGAGAAAAGTATCTCTGAAAATTGAGAGGGGCGAATCAGTTCAGATTGGAGGCAGAAGCGGCAGTGGAAAAAGTACATTGCTTGAAATATGCGCAGGGCTAATCATGCCGCACTCAGGGACAGTGAGCTGGGACGGGCTTTCTTTGAGAAATATGCAGAAACAGGAACTCTACAAAGCCCGCCGCCATATGGGGTATGTATTTCAGGTGAATGCTTTAATTTCAAATCACTCTGTATTTGACAATATCGCTTTACCATTGCGCACCAGGCGCAACATTTCTGAAAAGGACATTACCCGAAAAGTACGTGACCAGATGGAGTTACTTGGGCTTTTCAATATAGATAATTTATTTCCGGAAAGTCTCTCTGTCGGGCAGTTGAAAACTGTTGCAATAGCAAGAGCATTGATTGTTGAGCCGGATATTCTTCTATTGGATGAACCGCTCAGTGGTCTTGATCCACAGGCAGTTCAGGGTGTTGTAAATGTTCTGCAGGAATATCGAATTAAAAAAGAAACGACAATTATAATGATTAACAATGAAAAAAGTGTCCCTGAACAATATCCGTCAAGGATGCTATTACTTAACAGTGGAAAACTTGAAAATGCTTCAGATACTGCTCATCAGGAAATAGAATAGCTATGCCAAAACCGGTTTTCAATCCAGTTATTCAGAGTACCGCTTTTATACGCATGCACAGAGCGTTTTTTGTGGGACTCTTCCTGTTGATTCCCGGAGTAATAATTACATTTCTTCTTTTTTACACTTTAATGAAAATGGAGTTTATGCACGGGTGGGTAACACTGCATGCAGTATATGAAAACAGTTACGGGCTTACAAAGGGCAATCAGGTTACAATTTCCGGTATGAGTATCGGGCATGTCAATCAGATAAAACTGGAACGGGAGAGACGGGTCTGGGTTGAGATACGGATCAGCGATAAATATCAGCATTTGATAAGAAAGGACACTAAGGCTCAGCTGAGGCAGAAAAATTTCATGGTAGGCGATTGGAATATAGAGTTGACCGGTGGATCTGAATCCACGTTGCTTGTAACAGATGGCGATACACTCAATTCAGAACTGCCTTTCCAGGTGGATAAAACAATCAATCAGCTTACCGGGGTGATATCGGCAATCGATCTGGGAGTCAGAGATGTATTCTCGGGCAAAGGGACTGTTGGTAAATTGCTGACAGAAGATTCTCTGATAAATCTGGTTTATCAGGCCGGAAACAATATTAATGGTCTTACGGATCAGACAAAGAGGATACTAAGCGGCACAGATACCTTCATAGTAAATTTGCTGGCCTTATCCAGAGCTGCAGACGGAATTATGGATACTATCCAGACAGTATCAAATAAGATCAGTTCTGCTGTGGATTCGGTGGATAAGATATTGGCAGATGTAAAATTGACATCATCCGCAATAACTCCGGTTATAGGTAAGATCCGCAATGATATTTCGGATGCTGAGATCATGATGAAATCTATACAAAACAGCTGGATTATGAGGAAATTATCCGGACCGCAGACAGACCCGATTTTGAAAGAGAATCCGTGAAAACTTTTGTGTTTTATTTATCAGTGCTCATTTTACTGTGTGGATGTGCATCAAGACAGGTTTCGTTGCATAGTCAGACAGCTCACAACTATGGCAAACGGGCATTTGACAGTTTTAATTCAGGCGATTTTTCTGACGCATTGCTTAATTATAACCAGGCTTTCAGGTATGCCGGATTATCCGATGAACCTTTATTAAAAGCTCAATATCTGTTTAATATCGGCAGAATTCATTTTGAGATGGATCATTTTGACAGCGCTGCAAATTATTTCTCTGCCAGCCTTAAGGAGTTTTCATTTTATGGAGACAGTGCCGATGAAGCTTCTGCAGCTGCATGGCTTGTTATGTGCTACGCTTACCAGGGTGATTTTGATAATGCAGAATTGCTAAGAAAAACTGCCGTATTTCAAAGAAACCGTTTGAATAAGCATTTCTGGTATACCGTGCTGGCACGTCTGGAGATTGCTCAGACCGATTATGATGAAGCATCCTTACTTCTCGACAGTGCCTCGATCCCGCTTAAAAAAAGAAAAGACAAAGAATTACTCTCCATGAACTGTTTTTACCGTGGCTTAATTGCCGGCAGGCAGGGTAGACTTCAGGATTCCAGATTACTGCTTGACAGTTCTTTAGCACTGTCAGATGGACTGGCTGCTACTTACCGCAGGTGGAAAATCTTACTTGAACTATCAAAAGTAAGCTACTGTCTTGACTTGAATTCCGAAGCTGCGCAGCGATATTACTACCGGTCTGAAGAATGCCGGCCAACAGGTGTAAAATTTCCTGAAATTTCTGAAATTTCAGATTGCATGATAAAAAAAGATTAAACCAGAAGCGGAGTCTAAATGGGTAATTCAACTCCGCTTGACATATATTATATGTTGTTTTTTAACTTGGACCGATCAAGCCACAGCTTTTAACATATTGTCTGTTTCTTTTTTGTTTCCTTTTTCTACGGATTTTCTGCAAAATGTATCTATGACTTCCATCAGTTTCTTTTCTAATATACTGGTTTCATCTTCCAGATAGTTACTTTGGAGTATGGGGAAAAGTTGAGTGGGCCTGAATATGGCAAATTCAATTGTTCCGTTTTTTTCAAAAATAAAGAGTTGAAGAAAATGAAGAATTGCCGATTCCTCTTCACGCAGTAATGTTTTATAGGCCAGCTGAAGATTGCTGATGGTAAGCAATGCACATTGCTTATACTCTACACCCAGAGAATCGTGCAATTCTTTATCGACATTGATAGTGCTCAGGAGTTTAAACCCGCGGCGTCGCAGTTCGCGGGGAAGTTTTTTGAGGACAGTATCGAAGGGTAAGAGGACCTCCTTTATCAGAACGCATCGCATAAGTGAATCTCCTTTATTGAAAGATAATAATTTTAAATTTGCTTCGATGAGGCAACTGAACTTTAGCCAGATGGACACCGTGAAGCTTTACCAAATATTCGGGAAAAGACTCCCGCCAAGAAGAGTGAGCAAAAAGTGTGCACACTAAGCTGCAGTGCTTTTAACAGCTGCCTTTTAATTCCTGTTGTCCTGAAAACAGCTCGATTTTCCCAAATTGAGAATAGTATTTCAACCTGTATGGCATGTGTTTTGATTATTCCAAATTATTCATCTTTTTAACTAAACAGGCCAATCTTTTCATTTTTAAGGAATAGGTGGGGCTCTGGCATACAAAACCGGAAAAAAAAAGTTATGTAATATTCGCACCTTAGCAAATACAGATATTCTATCAATGAACAGATTTATAAAAACATCTTGATAATGGAGGCAAAAGATGCCTGAATTTGTAAATCCATTTGTGGGAATGGTTCCGGGGCGAAAGATGACCCAGGGGGAACTTCTGAGGGCACTGCGTTTATCTCTGGCTGCAGAGGAGGAAGCTACTCATATTTATCAGGCAATTGCAGAGGCTACAAGTAATGAGTTAGCCAGAGCTGTACTTTTAGACATTGCCAATGAGGAGCGGGTGCATAAGGGAGAGTTTCAGCGGCTTATCGAGCTGCTTGCTCCTCAGGAAGTCGATTTTATGGCTCAAGGGGCTTCTGAAGTCCAGGAGATTAAAGAAAAACTTGGGTCACAGAATATAAAAATCGATGAACCCCAAAACGAGATCGTAACCGTTGGGAATTTGAAAAGTAATAAATAAAGGGGGAATTGATGTCAATAAATCTGCTTAACAGAGATGATGCGCCATTTGATCAGCAGTTCTGGAGCACCATAGATTCTACTGTCAAAAATGTTGCACAATCACAGCTGAGTGCCCGTAAACTTCTATTTACTGAGGGGCCATGTGGTCTGGGGATGCAGTTTGTTCCGGGCAATGAGCAACTGGTCGAAGCGTTGGAAGGGGGGCCGGATATTTCTGTGCCATTGGGAGTACCTCTGGTCCAACTGAGCTCTGCATTCAGTATTGCCGCAAGAGATATCGAAGCGTTTCAGAAGGCCGGACTTAAACTGAATATGGAAAATCTGATCTCTAACCTGCTAAAAATTACCTCCCAGGAAGACAAACTTCTTTTTTACGGGGTAAAGGCATCAGGGATTTATGGTTTATTGAATCATCCACATGCCATGCAGATTAAGCTTAGTCCCTGGGAGCAGGTAGGGGATGCTGTTGAATCTATTCTTAAAGCTATAGAAATCCTGGACCGCAATGGCTTCCATGGGCCATACAGTCTGGCTTTATCAGCAATGCTCTATAATAAACTGTTCCGGCGGTATCCCAATACTGAAATACTGGAAATGGATCACCTGAAGTCAATAATAACCGAGGGTGTCATAAAATCTGCAGCAATAATTTCAGGGGGAATAGTTTTAGCCAGTGGAGTAGAATATGCATCAATCGTTTTAGGTCAGGATTTGATGGCTGGTTTTGAGGGACCTTCCGCAAGAGATTACATCTTTACTCTATCTGAAACACTGGCCTTGCGAATCATAGTTCCTAAATCAATCTGCATTCTTGAAGGCGCTAAGTAATGAAAATGCCATCCCTTTCTCACTATTGTGTTCTCTGTGTATCCTTGTGCTCTATGTGGTGTGAAATCCGTTCTTACTTTTTCTTCTCTATTTTCATAAAATCTAAAATTCATTTCTTATTTCTTAAAAATCTGTAATCTAAAATCTGAAATCTCGTATTCTTAAGAGGGGGAAAGGAGGTCCCTATGAAAGTCAATGATGTAATGACCTATGGAGTGGATTTTGTAAATCCAGGTGATACGGTGAGAGATGCCGCTAAGAAAATGCGGGATAAAAACGAAGGTGCTATCCCTGTTTTTGAAGGGCAAGAGCCTGTCGGTCTGGTTACTGACAGAGATATAACAGTAAGAGCAATTGCAGAAGGTAAGGATCCTTCATCTACCAAGGTCTCGGAGGTCATGACACCGGAGGTGATTTTCTGCACTGAAGACATGGAATTGGAACAGGCGGCCCATATTATGGAATATAAGAAGGTACGCAGATTACTTGTAAAAGATGAGCAGAAACATGTTACCGGAATGTTATCAATCGGGGATATTGCTACCAGTACACCGAAGGAATTTACTGGTGAGGTTCTTAAGGAAGTTACTGGTGTAGCCTATCCTGAGAGATGAGTACGGGCCGTAAATGGCCCGTATCTGCTTGTATTGGAGTCTTCCTGCTCATTTTTAATTTTTTTTGCGCTGATACCAGGGCAGCTACAGGTATGTTGCTTTGTGTAAATTGCCAGTCAACCAGCTTGTTTAGAAATGCATCTATGTATTCATCTTTACGGTTCTGATAATCCAGATAATACGCATGTTCCCAGCAATCGATAGTAAGAAGTGGATGCTGCTTTTTTTGTAATGGTATCTCATGACAGGTTGTGTAGGTCACGGCCAGTTTACCATTATTACTGACCAGCCATGTCCAGCCGCTTCCCAAAGTCATTGCAGTTTCTTTTAATTTAACTTTAAATGCATCCACACTACCGAAATCGTTTACAATAGCTCTCCGGAGTTGTTCAGGCATTTCGCCCCCACCATTTGGTTTCATGCTTTTCCAGTAAAATTGATGATTCCACGCCATAATGGCTGCCAGGTGCAGTTCTTCAATCTTATTGATTCCACCATAAGTCTCCATGATGATTCTTTCAAGAGTCGAATTCTGGTAATTGGTACCTTTTACTCTGGCGATTACTTTATCCACAAATTTGCGGTGATGTTCACCATAATGAATTTTAATTGTTTGTGCTGAAATTGACGGCTCCAGCGCGTTTTCAGGGTAGGGAAGAGGTTGAAACTTTAATGGAACAACAATTTCATCGGCAGATGCCGGTTGAATCAATCCTGAAAGCATGGCTGCGGCAGCCGTTGTTCCGATTGCAGATTTCCTGAGAAAGTCCCTGCGTGTAGTCATGGAATTCCTTTCATAAAATGGATTGAATATGAGCTGAAACGGACGATTCTTATGGAGCGACTCGCATGTTGTGTTTTGTTTTTAAACTTTATATATCAGAGTATTAAATCTGATATGAATTGCAATAATTAATCCTGAACTGTTTCAATAATAGACAAACGCGCTCCGATAGTTCCCCGCGGGTCTGATTTAATGGTTAAGTGATTGATTTAGGTGTAGTTAAAAATATTTTTCAGCAGGCATTTCACAGCTTTTGGCTTTAAAAGAATTATAATAATAATTTGTTTAATTATTAATGCATGGACACCTTAATTATTTTACCTGAAAGCAGAGCTTATATTTTCCAAAATCTGTTTTATGCAGTTCCTGAAAAAATTCAGTACATTAATGTTTTTTAATAATTACACCTATTATCAGGCACCGGGGGAGGTACTATGATGCGGACAATCGTCAGAATTTCCTTCATTTGTTTATGTTTCTGTGGACTGATCTCAGCACAGAAATATGAAACAAAGCTGGAAAAAATTAAGAATTACAACAGTTGGGGTGCTGACTGGGATTCCATTTATGTGGTAAAAAACGACCTGGTAACTGTCGCCGTATTGCCCAAGGTTGGTGGCAGGGTCATGCAGTATGATCTGGGTACTCATCCATCGATGTATATACATGAAGAAAGTAAAGGGAAAGTGCCCACTGATGGCAATACAATAATCGGTGGTTTCCGTACGCTTCCATCACCACAATCCGATTTTACCTGGCCATCACCGCCAAAACTGGACTGGAACCCATATACCTGCACAGTAATTTCTAATAGCACTGATTCAATAGTTCTTTACCTGGAATCGCAAGTTGAAAACAATGAAAAGAATGAAGACAAATATAAGACCCATAAAGGTCTTCAGTTTAAACGGCTTTTGACTTTCTACAAAGCATCATCACGGGTTAAGGTGGAGTTGACTATGCTCAATAAGGGCAGTTCCACGATGAAACACGGAATATGGGACATTACCCAGAGCACATGCATGAATAAAGGCGCTATCGATAAAGAAAATATCCGGGTCTATTTTCAGCGTAATCCGTCAAGTACTTTGGGGAATGGTAAAGGGTATGTTCGATATGAAAGTGAAGGTTCAGATCAAACCCAATGGAAAGCAGATGCTGCTCCGGGCGGGATAATGGGTGTGCACTATATGGCGAAAACTGGTAAGATTGGTGCTGACTGCAAGGCTGGCTGGATCTGTTTTGTCGATCAGTTGGATGGTTATGCTTATGTTAAGACTTTCAACTATGAAACAGCAAAAGAATACCCTGACAGTGGTGCATCGGTACAGGTTTATACTTATACTGATTATGGCATGCTGGAAGTAGAAGTACTGGGTCCTCTTACTACACTGAATGCAGGTGATTCTGTAAAAATGGTTGAAAACTGGTATGCTACCAGAGCTTCGGGGCCAGTGCTTGCAGTTAACAATGCTGGTCTTATTACAAAGAGGCTTGAACCACAGCAGACAGACGATTCAATGAGTGTTAAAGGCACTTACGGTCTGTTTTATCCTGGATATGTCCTGTGCAAGTTTGTCAAAAATGATGGCGAAAGTGTCTCTGTCGCTGATTCATTTTCTGTCAACCCGCTCGACTCTTTAAAATTTTCCAAGAAGTATAGGGTGCCTGCCGGTGCGACCAAATTTCAACTGGCAGCATTTGATAAGAGTGGAAAACTTCTGGGAATACTGGATACAGCTATGGTGCCCGATCCTGTTGGTGTAAACATGCAGCAGAACAGATCCGTATCCTTTTCGATGAGAAAAGTCAATATAACTCATAATAACAGATCGGTTCTGATTAATGTATTATCAGAGGGCTCTTTTACAGTCAGTATGTTTAATTTAGAAGGAAAATTACTCTCAAAAGTTAGAGGAAATACCTCGATTAATAACACGGTCAGTCTTTCTGCGAACAGCGCAAATGCTTTCATTGTCAGAGTGAATGGTTGCGGTTGGACCGAGAGCAGAATTTTCTCTGTACCGGAGTAAGTAAATTGATTTTTGTTTTACCTGGTATATAGTTGGTAATTAGTATCTGTTCAAAATTGAATTAAAAAGGCCGCCCATGCTTCGACCCTCCTTCGTAAAAACTAAGGAGGGCTCAGTACGAGCGGCCTTTTTGCTTAAATTTCTCAAATTATTATCACAATCTGCTTATCTAAAAGAAATGCAAATAGATATTTTGAACAGATACTAATTATTAATGCGGCAATTAAATATATTCTAGATGTTACTCATACTTGGACAAGGGTCTTTCGAAAGACTCAAGCCAGCTCAGCATGAGCTTAAATGAAAACCTGTTGTTCGATTATGGTTTAAAACATGGGTAATATTTAATTGCTGGAATAACAGACAGGTATTTATTACAAAAAAGGGCCGGTTTAAAACCGGCCCTTTTTTGTTTTATCATTTTTAAGTAATGACCTACTTTGTAATTATCAGTTTGCTGCTGTAGCGAAAGTTCCCTGCGGTAAAAAGCATGTAATACGCTCCACTTGATAAACCCGGAAACTGCAAATTGTATATACCGGCACTCTGATCAGAATCCATCATTTTTTGTACAAGAGAGCCTTTGAAATCATACAGGCTGATTTTGACCCGGCATTTAACCGGTAGAGAATATCTTATGCCCTTTCGGATCTTTCCTGCTCCCAACGTAAGCACGCCAAATCTTTCTGGTACGCGGATAGAAACTGGTATGGTGATAAAAAAGGATCCTTTTTCGCTGAACTCTCCCCATCCGGCATCATTGGCAGCACTAACCCGCCACCAGTACCTCACATTATCTGTTAATTCCAGTAACTGTAAGGATGTATCGGTTACAGTATCAATTATAGAACCCTCCATACTCTCATTGGTTGCTATTTCGATACGGTACTTCGCAATCTTGGGTGTGGATGGATGCCAGAAAATGGTCGTCTGGTTTGTTTTAATCGTATCCGAAGCAGCGACAACCAGTATTACCTTTGATGGTAAAGAAACTATGGTTGTAAAATTTCTTTTACCAGACCAGGGGCCATTTCCACCTGCATTAATTGCACTTACCTGCCAGTAGTATTTTGTATCATTAATAAGTCCGGTAATAGCTATGGAAGTATCGGTTATGCCGCTGGAATCTTTTACCAGTTGAGTAAAAAGGCTATCGGATGCAACAATTAACCGGTAACCGGCTGCACTGTTTACTGATGACCAGGTAAAGAGAGTTCCGGTCGGCTGGTTTAATGCATTGTCAAGTGGAAAGATAAGCGATGTTATTCCGGGGGCAGACATAACAGTGGTAAAGGTATCAGTTGCGGACCAGGCTCCTGTTCCACCTAAATTTACTGCCTGAACACGCCAGTAATAGGCCGTATTGTTAGAGAGAGAATTAACCGGCAATATGGTATCCGTATTTACTGCCTGATTTACAATAAAATTTTCAAATAAAGGTGAGGTGGATAACTGCACAGTATAAGATGTTGCGGCTGTAACTTTGCTCCATACCAGTTGAGTTGCAACCGGGATGTTGACTGCTTTGTTGGCCGGCAGTATCAGATAAGCAACTCCCGGAGCATTAATAATGGTTGTAAAGCTGCGGGGAGTTGACCAGTTTCCTGTGCTGTCAGGATTTATTCCACGGACACGCCAGTAGTAAACGGTTTCTTTGTTAAGGGCTGTCACCACCGATGATGTATCTGTGACAGTAGTATCTTTAACGGTAGTTGCGAATGTATTAGAAATTGACACCTGTAGTTGGTATGAGATCGCATTGGCTGCACCATTCCATAGTAATATGGTTGAGACCGGTATACCTGTTGCATTTTCTGCAGGACTTGCTAATATTGGAGTTGCCGGAATTGAGTAAACAGTAACAAAATTATACTCTGAAGACCAGCCACTGTCTCCTCCGTCATTTTTTGCCTTTACTCTCCAGTAATATTTTGTTCCATTTGCAGGTAAAGTCTTTGCAGAAGAATTGGTGGTTATGCTCGAATCGTTTATCACTAAAGCTGAGAATAATAAAGATGTTGAAACCTGCAGGTTATAAGTTGTTGCTGTTGGTGATAATGTCCAGCTGAAGGTCTGATCTTTAGCAGCTCTGGTGATCCCGTTTGCTGGTGACAAGAGTGTGGGTTTTGCTGGCGGATTATGAACAGTGGTAAAATTTCGTGTTTCTGATAATGGACTTGTGCCTGATGAATTGGTTGCACTTACTTGCCAGTAATAGGTGGTTCCCTTAATCAATCCATTCACTGCAATGGTTGTATCGGCCGTTATGATGGTATCCAGTATGGTTGTTGAGAACGATGATGAATTGGAAACCTGTAAGTGATATGTTGCTGCTCCGATTGCTTTATTCCATAAAAGAGTTGTTGAAACCGGGACTGCAGTGGCATTATTTGCCGGTGAAAGCAGAGTCGGTTGAGGTGGAATATCGAAGAGTGTTGTGAAAATGTTAGTTGATGACCATCTGCTGGTGGTATCGGCGGTGGATGCATTAATCCGGCAATAGTAGGTGGTACCTTTTTCTAATGTTGTTGTGCTTTGTGTATCTAAAGGATTGGATTCAATGAATGAACCGGAAAAATCAGGTGATTTGGAAATCTGAAGTTTATAAGAAGTTGCATCTGGGACTTTATTCCATTTAAAAACTGTGTTAATAGGATTATCAATCGATTTCCAGTCCGGAGATATCCATACTGGTGGAAATGGAGCTTTCAGGCCTTTGGGTTTACCAAGAATTTTGACATTATCGATTGAAACGATCCCAGTCTGGTTATTTCCAGCGTTGTCCTGTTTTCTGTAGAGCCATTCAAGTCCTGTCAATTTGTCGATATCAAAAGGTTTTTCTATACCCCATAATGGTTCCTGTTTGATACCGTAATCTTCGGTAAAAAGATACACCGTAACTGTTCTCCAGACTGGCCATACCTCGATTTGGGATGAATAGTAATCGTAATCGGTAATCGTGGATTGATTTACACGAAATTTGATGGTCATATACCTGCTGCCTTTGATGTCAAACTGCACTGCCGTAGCTCCGGACATATCGATTGGAGCCTTTTCATTATCAAAGAGGAAAGCCATTGCAACTTCCGGATACCGATAGCCATTTCCTAATGCAAAATCCATCACTCCTGCATATGCAGATGAATTTCCAGGGGTATAGCTTCCTTTAAACCGATTTTCCTTACCGGCGTTATTGACTTTAGAGGTTCCGGAACTGTCAGAATCATCCCAGAAAAACCAGTAAGTTCCGATTTTGTTGGCCGAATAGCCACCTTCGAAATCATCTATCAGCATTGGTGGATCAGAGGGAGTATAAGAAAAATCATTAATGTAAATGTCATCAAGGTCAAGAGTATCGGCACTAACTGTATTGTTATCTACTTTTTTTATTTCCCAGCTTATTCTGGTTACTTTTTTCTTATCAAATGGTCTTGTTTTGACATCACCAGCCCAATCAGGAAGCTCGAGATCGGAGAATGGTATTGTTATTGTTGCCCATGCAGTTGAAGTTGTAAATGCTTTTTGATAATAGGCGAATGTTGAGTCATTATCTATATCGTAAGTCTGAACCTTAAAAACTATTTCCAGAGGATTGGAACGTGATTTGATTTTAAAGCTGACCCCTGATGCTTCTGATAAGTCGATCATCATGCCATCCGGAGCCAGTGTTGTACCTATTCCCACATATGGTGAGGCACATTTTGTAGTACCCGGGCAATATGGGGCATACCAATTATCGCCAAAAGTGAAAGGCATTGTGGCGAACTTGTCACTTTCGCCGCCAAGAGTAAATGTGTAATCATTAATTAACCATTTGTCATTGGGATCGCCGAATGCATGCCGCTCTTTTGTCGTGAAAGCTACATTGATTACCGAGGGAATCGTTGTCGGATCAGCCTGTGGACGGTCATTGGGACCGACTGATAAATTATCATCATAGTAAAACCAGTACGAGCCGAATTCATTTGTGTCTGTCTGGTCGCTATGATCATCTAACAGAGCATTCTGTGCAAAAAGTGAAAATACAAACAGAAGGCACAGGCTTGCGGCGGAATTAAACATGGTGGTAGAGAATCGCATATTTCCTCATTTTATGAAAGGGTGATATTAAATATCCGGATGTTTGGAAGAATAATGTAAATTAAAAGATTAAACTTGAAATGCCAAGGAGAAAATTAGGAAATAATTGTAGGATAAATTTACCGGATAGCCTCAAATAGTCAGGTTATCCGGTTAAATTTATTGAATATAATGAGTTTACACTAAATATTTTATGTGGAAATTTTATCAGTAATGTCTTAATAACTTGGATAAACTAAAATAACGGAATAGTCATACTGTTAATGTATTGATACTCTATCTGTTATTTTATGATTCTCAGTTGATATGCTTACCAGGTATATTCCTTTCGGAATAATACCAGGATCAAAGGTTATACATTTCTGTGTTTTATAAAAACCACTGCATAGCATTTTTCCTGATAGTGAGAATAGAGTGATATGTGCATTATCCTTAAAGTTATTAACCCTGATCAGAGTATGGTTATTGGAGCACATAGTGGTGATCTTATAAGAATTACCTGCGATTTGGTTTGAGCTTAATTTCTTTATTGGTGTACTTTGGTTTAGATAGCCGTAAGCATAGCGGTAACCTTCAGTAGAATATCCAAAATCACCAAGTTCCCAGACAACTGTGCCTCCGGATGTTCCATTTGGGGCAACCTCATAAACTTTTGATCCGCTGCTGCCGCCCCCCCCACCACCTCCACCACCAAATCCAAATCCACCACTGACTCCTCCTGTGCAAATAAGATAGTTGCCATTGGGAAGTTTCTGGATACTTCCTTCATTGGAGGCCAAACCTGATGGGGTGTAAGTCCAAAGTATTGTTTTTGGTTCAAATGCCTGACCTGCAGTGCGGGAGAATACTCCGTTTTTCGCCGGATTTAAAAATTCTATCACCCGCTTGTTGCCATTGTCAACTGCCATGAAATTTCCTGCCCCGGGGATGGGCAGGTTGGTGCCAGGCATGGTATCGGGTACCCAACAACCATGATGTTGGCCGTTAAATGCTTTTTTTTCGGAACTTATTCCATAATTGGATGGGCTGCCCCATCTATAAAGAATCCGACCGCCTTTGCCATATTTACCACCACTGGAGGTCTTAGCCTGTGCTGTTGTAGTACTGCGGTCAATCACAAACAGCTCATTGAATCCTTTGCAATTTACTATGATCTGATCAAGGGTGCGATTATAACTTACATTATTTACATGCATGGCATCCGAAGTTTTATTGAAACAACCTACTCCGCCCTTTGATTTGTCCATTACATCCGCTTTATCACTGCAGCCGGATTCACAGTTGTGGTCACTCCCATTCCATTCCCAGATCACTTCAGCGGTTGTTTTTCCAGTAGGCTTTAATTCCACTATTTTATCGCCCCAACTTGTGTAACAGGGAACCAGAAATGTAGGTTTTTCTTTTGGATCATTGGTACGGTACACCGGTTCTATGTCATGGTGAGGTGTATATTCGGAACTGGAATAGGTGTAATCCCAGGTAACTTCACCTTTCCAGTTGATAATCTGAAAACGGCCATGAGGCAATGCCAGACTATATGTTGAATTAGGTGCTTTTGCTGAGACAATGATGCTTGAATCCCTAAGAAGATCTGCACATCCTTCGATATTATTCTGAACAGTCCACGTATTTAATACTTTTTTGTCCATGTCATAGAGGTAAACTTTTTTCCCGCTGAAAACAAAGGTATACCCATCAAATGTTTTTGTCTGGGACTGGAGACAAAACACGAAAATAAAGCAGATGGATAGAATCGACATGCATTTTTTAAGGGTCATATTAATTTCCTTGTTGTGATAGGGTAAATATAGGCTATTTGAATCGCTCAAATATCACAATAAGATAATAGAGAAAAATCTGTACTGCATTTTTTTAATACCAAAATGTGAATTTAATTGTTTGTTTATTTTAACAAACATATTTCTCAATTTTTTTTTAAATCTGGTGATACCCGCTCTCAAAAGAAAATGGATAAAGGTAAAATTGCTGCTTTGGTTGGAATGAATATTGCTGATCTGGCTGGTGTTTTTTATTCTTAAGGCAGGCAAACAATTCCACAGCTGGAAGCGCCTCCTTATTAAAGGGGGGATCTTCTCAATCTATACATGTGGTAATGCAAATTGACATTTTGAACAGTTACTAATTAAGGATAGTGATCTCCTAATATCAAAGACCGGTGTTGATAAACCTGCGATAAAGAAAATCGACCTGAATTTGCAATCGCTGTACCGGTGAAACATCTGGCAACCTTATCCTTTGATACATTAGGCATTCATAACCGATTGGGCTTTAATGTATGATATTTCTGAACATAAACGAATAGAGGGTGAACTGAAAACAGCATTGAATAAACTGGAAAAAAAAGCTGCCAGATTCGAATTACTGGCTCATACTGCAGGCGAACTGCTTAGAACAGCTGAACCCCAAAAGCTTTTGGAAACACTTTGTAAAGGCATAATGGAACATCTGGATTGTCAGGTTTTCTTTAATTACCTTTTGGATAATATCTCTGGAAAACTTTACCTTAATGGCTGTGCTGGCATTCCTCAAAATGAAATAGAAAAAATAAAGTGGCTCGACTTTGGAGTTGCTATCTACCGATGTCTGGCTCGGCAGGAATATAAGATTGTGTTTGAGAATATCAATGAAATTCATGATTCCGGAACAGAACTTCTCAGATCATATGGAATAAAAGCTTATGCCTGTTATCCGCTGCTTTCTGATGAGGGGAATGTTATCGGAACACTGTCATTTGGATCGAAAATTAAGGGATGGTTTGAAGATGATGACCTTTCGTTTATAAAAGAAGCAACTGATCATGTTGCTATAGCTATGGTTCGTATGGAGCGTCTGCTGGAACTTCAGAAAAGTCAGGCACAACTGCAGCAGAGAGCTAATGAACTCGCAGAAGTTAAAAAGGAGTTGGAAACATTTACCAATTCGGTTGTACATGATTTGAGGGCACCTATTCGTTCTATGATAGGATTCAGCGATATTCTTATAGAAGATTATTCTGATAAACTGGATACAGAGGGTATTAATCATCTGAACAGGATACGGAATGCCGGCGTAAAAATGAATGAGTTGGTAGATAATATAATAGTGCTTTCCAATACGACTCATCAGGAGATGGTAAGACAAAATGTAAACCTCTACGAAATCACTCAAACAATTGTGGATGAATTAAGAAGTACAGATTCACAACGAGAGGTGAATATCGATCTGATGAAAGAAATGTACGTAACAGGAGATCTGCGCCTTTTAAAAATAGCATTGACTAATCTGATCAAAAATTCATGGATCTATACAAAAAGAAAAAGTAATGCATATATCTCTATAGGTGTAATGGAGCAGGATAGACAGAGGGTATTTTATGTGAAGGATAACGGAGCTGGTTTTGATATGAAAAATGCTGAAAGTCTATTCGAACCATTAAAACGTTTTCATGCAGAAAGTGAATTTCCTGGCACAGGAATTGGGTTGACAATTGTGGATCGAATAATTAAACGTCATGGAGGA
>DATAMG010000030.1:0-24175 GCA_036260705.1 Chitinispirillaceae bacterium
AAAGATGTAATTGTGCAAGAAATTTTTAATGTTGGTATGAAATTATCCCCAGAGATGATTTCTTTACATATCAAGATTTCACCTCTGGGGCAAAAGAATCGGAAATTACCGGATAAATAAAAATAAGACCTGCCCTGAAGGGCAGGTCTTGAGTAATATTTACATGTTTGAAAAACAGAATAATAGCAATATTGTCAGAACTCTGGATTTTGGTATCTATTAATCTGTTCTTCTGATGAGTTTGAATCGGGAGATTGGTATTGTTCTGGGGTAATTTGTTCCGGCGCTGTTTGCGGATATGGTTGATAATTCGGTTGTGTGGATTGTTGGTTTTGATAGTTTGGTTGACTGTTTTGTTTTGCATTTGTACTTTGAGGTATAGGTGATGCTGATTTTTTTACGATTACTGCTGGCAGGTCAATATTCAGACCCAGATCAACTCTGATAAGATGATGAGTATCAGTATATTTTTTGGGAATTTTTACAGTGTTTTTTAAGAAGCCGTATTGTGTTGCCAAATCGATAAATGCAGAATTGCCCACCGGAATTCCCAGTCCGAAAGTTCCACCCATCATATAATTAGGCTTGCCATCATATTTAAGAGTTCCGTTTAGTCTAACGTTTTGATCGGTAATCGCACAAGGCTCAAGGAAAAATCCCAGTCTAACCGGCACTTTACCTGCAATTATTTCTGCACCAAGATGAAATACATGACCGTTTTCAAGGTCCATCGAATCAATTAATTGTTCATAGCCTATCATACCACCACCATCTTCACCAGTTTCTGCATCAACCTCAAAAGATTCAAAGGGCCTTGTCTGATATTCAACTGCCAAAGAGAAGTTAGGGGTAATCTGATATTCCAGACCAAAAGAGAATTTCGAGGGCATAGTAAATTCTCCTCCATCCATCTCAAATTCGTTATCTGACTCATCGCTTTCTGTTTCTATCTCTATTTCATCAAATTCCCACTCGAAGGAAGGAGAAACACTGATACCAATGGTCATGTTTTCCAGAGGTTTGCCTGAGAATCCAAATGTAGGGTAAAAAGCTTTGCCTGTAGCAGTTGTATGCATCTCAGATTCTTCTTTTGCCAGACCATTTTTAAACTCTTCTATAATTTTTGTTCTAATTTTTCCGAAACCGATATTAAGAGAAATACCTGCTGAAATTCTGTCGAAAGCTCCGAATGAAAATCCTGGTGTTACAGTGTTAAGTCCGCCGGTATATCTGGACTTCCAGTTATAATTTCCATCAGAAGATTCTTCTTCAGAATATTTTGTAAATGACAGATTTATTGCATTTTGATAACCTGCACCGAATGCAATGGAGATTGGTGCTGATGGCAACTGGAAATGAATAGGAACTGCTGCTGAAATGTTAGAAAATTTAAAGTTTGGTTTGTAACCATATTTTAAGTCAGCATCGGTTTCATCAATAATTTCATCTGTAGCCTCATTTTTTTCAAATCCGAAATTTAACGAAGTCCCCAGTTTAACACTTCCCTTTTCCTGAAGCGCCAATAAAGATGGGTTGGAGAAAACAGCATTGCTTCCGGTTTTACCTGCGACTTCTGTCTTTCCCATACCTATTGAACGAATGTCTACAGTGTTTGGTACCATTCTGCTAATAATCGTTGCTTGATCATCTTCCTGCGCGAAAAGATTATAAGATATACCGGCACAGACAACCAGAAACATCAGGTGTTTCATTATAACTCCTTTAATAAGAATTAATTAGGACTATAACTACATAAAATAATGACCAGTTTGGTATTTTAACAGATTATATTTAAAAATAATTGTGCTCAGCTTGGAGGCCTTCGAGACTGAAACCGGTGCTGTAATATACGGGTGGTAGCAGTTCTCAAAGAGAACTGGTAAGATAATTGAATTCCAGATGCGAAGCAAGATACAAAAATGAATGGCAATAGTTTTATATTTTTTAAAATTAACAGGCATTAATCAAATAGTAATTCCTGTTAAGGAACATCACTCCTGAGAAGGTTGGAGTTGGAATCTATGCATTCCTATTGTTTCTGATCAATTTGTAACATTTGAAAATAGTATTTAAATTCAAATTCTGGAATAGAACTCTTTGACTACAGCATCTACTTTTATATCAGAAACACGGATCGGCTTTTTCAATCTTATTCCATCAAGTGTTTTGCATCTGCTTAGCGCTACATAGACTTGCCCCTGGGCAAAAGCACCGTTACCCAGATCGATAAGTACTTTGTCAAGGGTTTTCCCCTGACTCTTATGTATTGTTATTGCCCAGGCCAGCATCAGTGGAAACTGTGTGTATGATCCGATCGTTTCAGCTGTAATTTTTCCGGTTTTTTCATTGTAGACATATTGTATAGTCTCCCATACTTCTCGCTTAATATCAAACAATCCGGCTGAAGTCTTTACTATAATAAAAGAATCGCAGATCGCGGTAACTGTACCGGGTGTACCATTTACCCAGCGATGATTCATATCGTTTTTTGTAAGCATCACCCTGGCTCCGGGCTTTAATTTCAGTAGCTTTGGTGATGGCAACCGGTTTTCTTCAATGTTGAATCTGCCGGAGATTATACCCTCGAATTCAATCGATTCACCAGGTAAAATGCCAAGTTCACGATTGTTTATCCGATCAGCTGACCAGTTCTCAGGAGTCAGTGTGGTAATATCGCTGGTCATAGCATTACCATTGATCAGACAGCATGAATTAATTATGGAAACTGTTTTTTCCAGAGATTCACCCATGCGGATTTTTGATAATAAATCTACAAATCTCTGGTCCTGCTGACGAAATACTCTGGTTAATTCGATAACAACAGGGGGTGTTTTCTGAATGCAATTTGCACTCAGGAAACAAGGGGTTCTGTATTTATTATACAAATATTGCATTTCAGAATTGCCTGCTATTACCGGAGGTAATTGTAGAAGATCTCCCACAAGTACAATCTGGATACCACCAAAAGCGAGATCTGATCTGCCGGTGTTAAGCCGCAGTGATAAATCTATGGCATCCATAAGGTCGGCACGTACCATGGAAACCTCATCGATTATTAATAATCGTAATTTTTCGAATAACCGGTGATTTTTTAAAAGCCTGATATCTTCCGGGTTGACTATTCGTGGAGGAAACTGGAAAAAAGAATGTATGGTTTGACCATTTACATTTAGCGCTGCTACTCCGGTGGGGGCTATAACAGGAACATAAAAGCCAAGCTTCTCCCTAAGAAAGCGAATGAAGGATGATTTTCCGGTTCCAGCTTTACCTGTAATAAAAATTACCTGACTTTTATCGTTAATACATGACAAGACTTGTGTGTATTCATCGGTAACAAGAAGGGATTTGGAGACTTCTGAGGAGCAAATTGCAGGCAGTTCAGATGGGGCTGTGCAATTGTCTTTTTCAATGGAGTTTGCGCGTACAATAGGGCTGCCGGATTCTTTGCTGAAAAGGTTTATGAGACTGGTAGTGATTTTTTCAATTGATCCCATATTCACAGCCTGTCCAGAGTGGTTATACTTTAGTTGAATGCGGTACATATGCATTCATATTGAGCGCAAGGAATCTATTTATCCTAAAAACCGCAGTAGGTGACAATGAAGAACCGTAAGATATTGATGCAGAAAGGTTTGAAGTCATTGAAGGTTTTATCTACTGGTGATAAGACCGAAATGACTGAAAACCTTTATGCGCAATAGATTACGTGTTATCCGTGTCAATCTACTGCGGTTTTTAGGTTAATACTGTGAATTTCAGGTTTAAATCATTGCATTGAAAGCTAAGAATAATGGAAAATTTCATAACTGTACTGTTTTTTTGTGTACAGTATTGTAGCCTTTTTTCCGGTTTTCACGTTCTATTTTGCTCAGACGACATCCACAATAGTCTTGACGATAAAGCCCCAGTTCTTTGCTTAAGGCTATACTTTGAAGAAATCCGTTATTCTTTTTAAAATCGAAAGGCTGATAGATACAGTCAAATTCAGATGCAGCAATAAAGCCAGCCTCGTTGAGCATTGAAATCTTTTTGTGCGGGCTGACACTCATTACTGTGGTAAAATTTTTTAAACCGTTTTGCTGGCAAAAACTGGCTGTTCTGCGGAGGCGCAAGAGAAAACAATAACTGCAGCGCAGTCCTCCTTCAGCAGTATCTGTAAACTGAGAAACAGCCTCTTCCCACCATGATGGTTCATAGACGTCTGCAGAGAAGGGCACATTGTATTTGTCAGCGACGTTTTGCGCTTCCTTAAGTCGAAGTTCATATTCGCTTAATGGCGCAATGTTGGGATTGCAGAAAAAGCAAAACAGATCATATTGCTGATGCAACGAATGCACCACCCATGCTTCATCTGGAGCACAGCAGATATGCAGAACCAATTGATTTTTATATTGCATATTCAAGACCTCAGGAGAATACTCCAATCAGCTTGCGAAAACCCCAGATCTCTTTTAATGCAAGAAATCTGATGCCGGTAAATAGGCCAGCTGTCAGCAAATAAGTAGTGGAAACCGTAACAGCTCCAGATACTCCAAACAACAGATAGCTTGGAAATATCGAAAGTGCAAGAAGAACAGATAATGAGATAATAATGAACTTTCTGATATATACCTTAAATATATACTTCCGGTAATCGGGAATACGCTGCCCCCAGAAGCGAAGAAAACGCAGCCCTTCCTGAGCCCATTTACTTTTGAGCTGCTTGTGCTGTGAAAATTCGGTCATTACCTCATTCCATCCGCTCTTTTCTACATAGTAAAGTAGAAATGGAACAGAAAAACCGGTATGTCCTTTATCCAAAAGAATGTCCACAATCGGTGGAATGAGTTCTTTTTCGGATGGCATGCTTTTTAAAGCCCTGTTCAGGTAGTGCAGAGATTTAAGATCATTTCCCTTTTCGCGATGATAATCTGCAAGAAACCAGAAATCCTCCATGCAGTGTGGGAACTCTATGCTTATTGCTTTGTCAATCCATTGCTCCATACTTTGATATTGACCTGATTCTCTGAGATGATGGTAATAGTCACGAATGATTTCAGAGTTATTCTCATCCAAAGAAATAGCTTTCTCGAATGCAACCTGTGCTTTTTGCAGCTCTTTTTTCCCGGAATATGCAAGTGCCTGAATTCTGAATGCTTCCTGGTCTAAAGGCGAAGTATCCAAAGCGCGCTCAGCAAATTCAATAGCTTTGTCAAACTCGTCAAGATTCAGGTAGATATAGGCCAGATCGACATACCCGATAGGGGAGTTGGGGTAGAGTCTGATCGATTCTTTAGCCAAAACGATAGCCTGATCAGCCTGCTCGGATTGGGAATAGCAGAAGATCAGTCTTGAAAGAATTCTTATATTGCGTGGAGATTTCTCCAAAGCCTGTTGATAAAGTTCAATCGCTTTTAATGGCTGGTCAAGCATAAGATAATGATCCGCCAGCAGGTCACGGACTTCATCGAATCCGGGATTAAGCTCAAGAGCAGTTTTAAAGCACTGTTCCGCATTTTCATACTGTCCGGCCCGTTGATAAGCAATAGCACCATTTCTGTAGGAATCCGGATTTGTGTTTCCCCTCTGATGAAGTTGTTCAAAATAATGGATAGCTGTGAGCGGTTCATTGATTTCTGTGTAATACCAGACTAATGACAGCAGGACGATTTCGTTATCCGGATGGAGCTTAAAAGCTCTGAAAAGGTATTTGCTGCCTTTTCTGGACTGGTTCATCATGGAGTAGGCATAGTATAATCCCAGTAGACAGTCTGCATTCGTTTTGTCTACATGTAAACCTTTATGAAGATAAGGAATGGCATCTTCAGGAAGATTCTGTTCGGCATAGATTCTTGAGTAAAGGTAATAGGTTTCCCATTCTTCATTATTATGCTCTGTGAATTCGTCAAGTTGAGAAAGTGCTTCATCATAAAGGCCGAGTTCGATAAGCCCCTGAACTCTTTCAATGAATTCTGGAAAATCAACATATTCTTCCATCAGACAGATCTTTCCTGTTCTTGTGGTTTAACACAGGTATTTAAGGATGGCAGAATGACTGCTGGCGGATAAGCTCTTCTGAAATTTGTATCAATAATCCAGACTACCAGAAAACCTGTAACAAAAGAGAGTGCAGTGGTCAAAAGTGCCAGAGGTGACTCGGCCTTTTGTGGGTTGTTAAGATACCATAGCATAGTACATGAAAGGGCCATTAGAACTGGAATTCCAAAGACCAGCAATGCAGCAATGTTTTCATTAGGAATATTCATTTTCAGAGTAATTTTCTGTCCCTGGTTGAATGTGCTTGTTTTATCGATATAGATTTTTTTTTTCAGAACAGGTTTTTCTCCGCCACAACCACCGCATCCGGTATGGCATTTCCCTTTAGTTCTACAGGGTTGATCCAGAACAACCCAAAGATAATTTTCTTTGCGGTCAACAATTACACCATCTTTGATTTCCTGCCTGATTAAACTCATTTCTTATCACTTTGAAAATTAAAAAACTGAACCTTTTTCATGTAATACGATTGAACCGTTGAAAAGGTAAATTCTATCTATGCTTGTACTTAAATTGCAAAGCACTTCATAACCAATAGTATTACCAAGACAGGCAATTTCATCTGGGCTGATGCAGTCGTTTCCCTGGTAACCAATAGCTACCACTTCATCACCAACTGAAATGTGTGGATCGGGGCCAATATCCACCATAATATAGTCCATGGTTACATTTCCGGCGATACGGAATCTTCTTCCTTTGATAAGGATCTCGCCACGGTTACTTAAAAAACGGGGTAGACCATGTGCATAGCCCAGCGGAATGGTTGCGATGAATGTTTCGGTATTGGTTATGTAATTACCACCATAGCTGATTTCGGTTTGTGGTGGTACTTTTTTAATTTTTATTACAACACTTTTTAAAGAGGCTATCGGGCGGAGATCCAGAGGAAATTTCTGCCCTGGATCGGGATTGCATCCATACAGGGCGATACCCGGTCGTACCAGAGTAGATTCAGTGATATCGAAACGCATCAGTGTGGCACTGTTTCCAAAATGAATATGTTGTGGGCTGAAACCCTGAGCCCTTATATAAGCCAATGCTTTCCTGAAAACAGAAATCTGACGGTTTACAGATTGTGTCTGTGGTTCATCCGCACGAGCCATGTGAGTAAAAACACCTTCGAAATACAAATTGGGCATAAATTTAAGCCGTTCACAGAAATCACCCATCTCAGAAGATAGCAAGCCCAGTCGCCCCATCCCAGTGTCGATATTAAGATGGAATCGAACCTCCAACTGGTGGCTAATCCAGCAGTCGAGGTCTGAAAGATCATTGATTGTAAAGATGATTCTTTGATTCCACCCTTCTTTTATTTGATCACAAGTGGCTTTTCCAAGGACAAGTACAGGACTGGAAATATCTGAATTTCTCAGTGCCATGGCCTCCTGGAAGCGGGCTACAACAAAAAATCTGACACCACCTTGTTTCTCCAAGGTTCTGGCGATAGTGCAAGCGCCACAACCGTAGGCATTATCTTTGACTACAGCAATAATGTCGTTGTTGTGAGGATTTGCAACGGATTGGATCTGCTTAAGATTATGAAGAACATTATCTAAAGAGATCTCAATATGAGGTGCGAAGCCAAAGTCGATCAAAATGTTTTCCTTTTGAAAAGTTATTACTCAATCTTGGTTTTTACAACACTCCACTGAGCATCAATTTTTTTACGGAAAAAACAGGAATAGTAATTTTCATGACAGGCAGCACCGGTCTGATCAATTTTGAACAATAGTGCGTCACCATCACAATCGATAAAAACTTCACGAATTTTTTGAACATGGCCTGAAGTTTCGCCTTTAAACCAGCGTTTCTGACGGGATCTGCTAAAATAGATCATAACACCTTTTTCTAGCGATTCAGCCAGCGTGTCTTTATTCATATAAGCTAACATCAGTACCTCACCAGTGGCACTATCCTGTGCGATGGCAGTTACCAGTCCTTTTTCATCAAATTTTACAGCATCGAGCAGATTCATAGAAAAAACTCCTTAGAAGTGAAAAACGGATAAATAAACTGAAAAGTTTTGCCAATGTGAAAGGGATACCGGGGAAAAAGAAAGCTTTGAGACTTGAGATATACCGATTCAGATAAATAAACCTGGATAAATCACTTTATATGACAAATAATTTCAATCTAAATGCCCAGTTGTTGTTTTATCAAATAATAAACCATCTATAAATATCAGCCCCTAATCTGACCGTCGCCTTTCACAACCCATTTATAGGTGGTCAAATCCTCAACTCCCATTGGACCGCGGGCATGGAGCTTATCAGTAGAGATTCCAATTTCACAACCCATCCCATATTCAGCTCCATCAGCCAGTCGGGTGCTGGTATTGACCATCACCGATGCAGAATCGACTTGTTTAACAAAGCTTTGTGCAGTTTTTTCTGATTGGGTCAGAATTGAATCGGTATGGTGAGACCCGAATGTGTTTATGTGATCTATGGCCTGTTTCAGTCCATTTACGGTGCCAACAGTAAGAGAAAGGTTCAGGTATTCTGTTTTCCAGTCCTTAGCTGTAGCTTGTTTAATGGCAGCAGAAAGTTTCATTGTCTCCGGATCACCAAAGATTGTTACTCCATTTTTCAGTAATTCTTCAATAATAACAGACCTGCTTTCAAAAGGCAGATCTGAATCAAGAAGAAGTTTTTCCATTGCATTACAGGTGCCAGGGCGTTGGACTTTGGCGTTGATGATTACCGGTAGCGCCTTTTTGATATCAGCATCAGCGGCAACATAGATATGGCAAATTCCATTATAATGTTTTATAACCGGAATGTGTGATTTCTCTGTAACCATTCTGATTAATCCTTCACCACCTCTGGGGATTATCAGATCAATATATTCGTTTTTGGTAAGCATCAATTCTATTGCTTCACGGTCAGTTGTAGAGATGATTTGAACTGAATTGCCCGGAAGTCCGGCACTGAGAATGGCTTTTGAAAAGAGTGCAGCTAAAGCCATATTGGAATTTATAGCTTCAGAACCACCTCTTAAAATGACGGCATTATGGCTTTTCAGGCAGATTGCAGCAGCATCAACGGTTACGTTTGGACGAGATTCATAAATGATACCAACGACGCCTATCGGAACTTTCATTTTGTAAATAATGGTGCCGTTAGGACGTTGACGCTGGTCAAAAACGGTTCCTACAGGGCTGTTCAGTTGTGCTACTTCATAAAGTCCATTAATCATTGCCTGAATTGTTTTATCAGAGAGGGTTAGCCGATCGACCATAGCCGGGGAGAGGCCTTTGTTTCTGGCGGCCACAAGATCTTTTTGGTTTTCGATTTTAAGATTTTCAGCCTCATTTTCCAGCAGACTGGCCATATTTTTCAGTGCTGAATTGATTTGCTGGGCGGATGCATTCTGCAATTCAAGAGCTGCCTTGCGTCCCTGAACTGCAATGTCATCAATTATTTGATTAAGATTCTTATTCATAGCATATCCTGAGAGGTTTGTATATTTGATCAAAAATCCACATTCAACTGCGGAATTCAGGGATGATATTAAATTAAAAAAGAAAATTTTAAATGGCAACTTAAATTGTGGTGAGAAAGCAAATATGGGTGATTGATTACAAGATGTTAGTACTAAAACAGCATATCCGGTATTGTTTCGCCCTTATTCCAATTGATAACATTGGTCATAACAAGACCAGGTTATCACGATGAACAATTTCATCGAAATCTTTTTTCCCCAGAATATTTTTAATTTCTGAACTTTTTGAGCCCATTATCATAGAGATCTCTTCAGCTGAATAGTTGACCAGTCCCCGTGCCAGAACAACACCATCGGCAGTGGAGATATCAACCATGTCACCAGATTTGAACGATCCCCTGACCTCTTTTATTCCCGCTGGTAGAAGGCTTTTTCCCAGGTTTTTAACTGCTTTTAAGGCACCATCATCGATTGTGACGGCTCCAGCAGATTGACCTGAAAATGCGATCCAGCGGTGCCTGGAGCTCATTTTATGCTCCTGTGGAAGGAAAAGGGTAGAGGTATCATCGCGTATGAGCAGATCAGTAAGTCTTTGGTCAAAACCATCACCGACCAGGGCAAAAATGCCGGCTTTAGTAACTATTTCAGCTGCTTTAAGTTTTGTGGACATGCCGCCTACACTGATTTCACTCTGTTTTTCATTTGCCAGTTTGTGAACGGAAGAAGAAAACTCTGATACAACCGGAATATGTTTAGCGGTTTTATCGGTATGAGGATTTTTATCGTAGAGTCCGCCAACATCGGTAAGATTGACAAATAGATCAGCCTGGGTCAGTAAGGCTACCTGGGCAGCCAGTACATCATTATTGCCAAACCGGATTTCTTCAACACCGACAGAATCGTTTTCGTTGACAATTGGTATGGCACCGCAGTCAAGAAGCTGAAAAAAAGTATTTCGCAGATTAAGGTAGCGTTTTTTACTCCTCAGGTCATCCCATGTAAGCAGGACCTGGCCTATAACCACCCCGTGCATAGAAAAAAAATTCTCGTATATTTGCATGAGCTTGTTTTGGCCTATGCTTGCACAGGCCTGCTGCAGAGGAATTGTTGTAGGTCGTTTTGTCAATCCCAATGCGCTCATTCCATGTGCGATTGCACCGGAAGAAACCAGAATGGTTCGAAGGCCTGCTTTTTGCAAAGTTACCAGATCTTCTACCAGTCTTTTGACACGTTGTTCATGGCCGGCAGCAGTAAGTATTCTACTGCCTGTTTTGACGACTACTGTTTTAATAAATGTCAGTTCTTTTCTGAAAAGATTTTTTTTCATAGGTTTTCGCAGTAAGTTATTTGCCGGCCTGCAGGCACTTTTTCTCCAGATCAAGAATCACGCTTTCGAATTCTTTAGTCTTTCTGCCCAGGGAGTCTTTGGCATCCAGACAATTGCGCAGTGATTCTGTAATAATATCCACATTGGTTTTTCGTGGAGTTGGAGGAGGGCAGGGGGGCGGTTCTTTTTTACTCAGTTCTTCAAGTTTATTATTGGTTCCCTGATATACTTTTTTAAAAGTTTGCATTACAACAAGCAGTCGAATCCAGGAGTTTACCTCTCCTATCCGTTGATCATCCGGGTAAAGAGCTGCAAATGTCCTGAATTCCCTGAGGGCAGCTTCCCAGTTAGCAAAAGGATTATCATAATAGACATTGATAAAAGCAAGATAATACTGGGAGGTTCTTGCTACATCAGATTTGGGTTTGAGTTCTCTTGCCTTAGCGTATTTGACTTTGGCATACTCATAATTGCCTTCACGGAACAGAGAATCTGCTTCTGATAATATTTTCTGTTCAAATGTAACAATTTTTGGCGAGCAGCAGCAGATTAGAATCAAAAGAATCCCAAGTGTGGTTTTGAAACCTTTTATCCAAGACATTTTCAATGCAGTGCTCCCTGATGTTACTGAGATGATTTATCAAGATTAATCATCTGCTCACCACTCGAGGTGTAATCCTCGACCACTGGATTTTTAATTTCACGAAGTTTACGTGTTACTTTTGAGATACGTTCGGTTTCTTCAAGAATTGTTTTTATACGCTCCAACATCTCTTTGGGATAACCTTCCATTGTCATTTCCAGAAATTGAGCATTCCCGGATATGATCATCAGGGGATTGTTTATCTCATGGTTAACAGAAGCTACTACCTCTCCGATTGCCGCCAAACGTTTAGATTTAATAAGATCTTCCTGGGTATTTTTAAGATCTATGGCCATCTCAAAAAAGGCTGTCGCCAGATCACCTATTTCATCATTTGGATACCCTGATGGAGCCACATTAAAATCACCTCTACCAATGGTGCTGGCAGATTCTTTAAGCCGCCGTAATGCATTGGTGATATGCTGAGAGAAAATATAAGCGAAAATAATGGCAAAAAGAGTGACTCCGGCGATTATGAGTAAAGTCATTTGTTTAATATTATTAACCCTGGATTCAACATCTTTAATACGAAGATTGGTTTGTTGTTCAATAAAAATTTCTGCAGAATCCATAGCAGAAGAGATCCGGTTATCAGCATCGTTGAGTAAATTTCTCCATATAGAGAGCTTTTTATTGCCGTTTGGTTTACCCATAACGATGCTGTCAAACATGTTGGAATAAATTTTATTAAACACATTAATAGTATCCAAAAACATCTTTAGTGGCTGTAATGGACCCGGATAATTTTGATTATGGATGGTCTGCTGAATTAAAGCTGAATCGATATTGATTATTGAATCATATTTTAAGCATATGGAGTCAAATACGGAGATAATTTTCTGCTGCGTTTGCTGAAAATTGTGCACAGATTGGGGGTGTCCGATTTTTTCGTAACTGATGATGCTGGGGCCTTGAATCCGATGGAGTGTTTTTAAACGTAAAATGTCGTTTTTGATCTCATTCTGCTTTTTAAGAATGCGGGTAATCGTGTTTACATTTTCCATTTTGGAAACTATAACAAAAAAGAAAACATTAAGAAATATAACTACTAAAAATCCAATAAATAATTTTGGACCGATACTGATTCGCATAATTAAGTTGCTGCAATTCTCTGATTATGTTAAATTGCAGGTATTTTTCCGGACAAAGTTATATAAACTTTATTCTTAGTGGAAATCACCATATTTGTTAAATATGAAAGCTCTGCAATAATAATGAATGCTATTTTATAATCAAAACCCTATAACAAGCAATATAAATTTAGAAATCATGTCCTGCTGAAAAATAAAATTGGGGCTTTGATTCGACTTCGATCTTTTTTAGATCATTGAGTAGCTGTCCGTAACCAAAACGAATCGGTCCCAGCCGTGTTTCGCAAGATAAAGCTACACCCAGACCCAAAAGTGCATTCTGTGTGAAGCTACTCAATGCTGATCTGTAATTAAAATCTTCAACCTGCCATGTATAGCCCCAATCAGCTAACAGTTGAGCATAAAAATGTTTCTGAATTTCGACCCGGTAATCCAAATGACATAATCCTAAAATATCACCCGGAAAAGCCAGCGGGGGTAGCCCAGTAAATGGAATATTATTGAAAACACTTATATCATTGAATCGCTCTTCATGAATGGCTCCTCCCAGACTTACCTGTTCGATCTCAGAGAGAGAGTTATTGGCCCAGCAGAATCTGAGCTGAGGAAAGAATGTATGGCGTGATGCAAAGGTAAAATATCTGCCTATACTGCTATTGATATTGATACTGCTTTCTTTTTTTCCAGTAACTCCAGCCGTAAAATAGTGTTTGATCCCGGAGGTGGGGAATGGAAACTTATCTATGGTATCAATAATAAGTTTTATAACAAAATAAGGATGGGTCTGGTTAAATTGCAGGCCCAGAAGATCTTTTATGGCACTTTGTTCAGATTGCTGTACTTTAAATCTCTCTATGCGAATTCCTGCGCACAGATGTGACCATTTCCCAATTTGAGTACCCAATAAACCGCATATACCCGATTTCCGAAGCGTTTTCTCCTGGAGTTTGATGGTGTCTATGCTAAACATATCTGTACTTTTATGGATTTCACGCTGAATGGTACGTTCTCTGGAACTGTAAAACTGTAAATTAATAGTGTTTGAAAAATTGGAGGTGAAAAGCTGATTTCCTTTGAATTCCAAAGCATATTTTTCTCTACGCATCCCCATTTGTATATGCAGATCGGTATTTATCCCCAAACCGAAAAGGTTTTCATATGCTGGTTGAATAAAACCCTCTCCCAGATGAAACTCATCAAAACGCAGCCCGATTCTGGTTCTCCAGTGATGTTTTTCAGTAACAGCAATTTTTAAACTGCCTCTTTTATCTATCTCAAGATTGATAGATTCAAAAAGCTCGGTGGCATAAAGGGAAGAAAGACTTTTTTGAAGCAGTTCAGTTGTAACAGTATCACCTGCTTTCAGTACTGCAGCAGTCCGGATAAGACGGTTGGAAGTGTTTTTATTGCCCTGAATGACAATTTCTTTTATTATTGCTGTGTTGGTGGCAATCAGCTTTTGCCATTTGTCTGGCTTTGAAGATATCTGGTTTGCAACGCAGGCTCTAATCTGCTCCATCTTTTGCATAGTTGCATGATATCCTGCAGAAACTAATGTGTCGATATTATCAAAATCAGTATTACTGAACCAGTCCAGATCCGGGTAGATTAATATATCTGCCAGACGCCTCTCCTGATTTTTTTGATGAGATATTCCAATTGCGATTATCTGGTCCACAAGGCGCAATGGATTATCCAGATCGTCTTTGCCCCATAACGGAGCTGTAACATCCACTGCTACTATAAAATCTGCATTTTCATCCAGAGCGGTTTGAATGGGGATATTTGATGATAAACCACCATCAATCAAAAGGAAACTGTCTGATTGCACAGGAGAGAAAACTATCGGGATAGAGCAAGATGCACGGATAGCGGTAACCAGGTTACCTTTTGAAAAGACCACTTTCGCTCCAGTTAAAAGATCAGTAGCAATTATTCGAACCGGTATCAACAGACTGTCAAAATTCCCATTGGTACAAAGTTGCGCATAGGCTAACTTCGGGATGAGCAGGTCATAGAACTGCTGGCCGTAAGATTGGCTTAAAAGAGATGGCTTGAAGTTATGGTCAAATCGAAATTCAAAAAGATGGTTTCGTGGCTCAGTTTTCTGACTTACAAACAGCTTTCTGCGATTTATAATATCACTGTATATTTCACTCCATTGAACCGTTTTAACCAGCGAATCTATACTTTGAGGGCTGAAACCAGCTGCATATAAGGTGCCAACCAATGCTCCCATACTGGTCCCCACAATCAGATCTGGTTTTAGCCCTGCCTCATCAAGGGCCTTAAGTACTCCAATCTGGGCCAGACCTTTTGCACCTCCACCACTTAAAACAAGCCCAAAACGTGGCTTAAAAACATTCTTTGTAGATCCCTGGTCTTCTGTGCAAAAACACGGCCTTAAAAGGACACAGATGAGTAGCAAAACCCAGTTTATTTTTTTGGGGGGCAAATAATTTCGATTCATTTATAAAAAGATTTCCAGGCGAGATTTGGGTTTAAAATACTTAAAATAAATATAATCTATTATTGATGTTTAAATAGAGACATTTTCCTTATACTTTGGCTTTTATCCGATTGAATTTTGAATTTATCTGTTTTTTTCCTGCTAATAACCGATTTCATTAAATTTCGCGTCCAATTCGCATGGCACAGAATTTGATTACCTTTTTCCAGTTTTAGACCGTTCTCTAACTGAAATTTTGAAATGCTACACCATATGAAATTAATAATTTATCTGATATACAGTATTTTGACGCTTAATACAATGAGCCAGGAACACTTTTTAATCGTTCCTCAAGACGAAAAGACTGCAGAAAAATTAATTACGGAAGGGAAATTGGATCCTGATTTTTTTGAACTTATCAGACCTTTTTACAATCAGCCATTAGATGTTCCACAAGGTGAATTAAAAATCCTTTTGGAATTATTACCACAACTCTCTTCAGAGATTCCTGCTTCAGTTGATTCTCTGGAAAAATATAAGCCCTGGGACCAATCTGCCATTCTTCGTTTTTTTCTGGATTACCCAAGTGTGGCACAATTTGAACCAATCTTGCGATTTGATATTAAACCAATTGATTTTAGAGCTAAGACTGCCTTTTCAGTGAATTCTCAGGAGGGATCAAATCAGTTATCTCATGGCGCTAATCTGCAGATTCGCTTGTTTAAGGCATTTAGAATAGATACCCGCATAACATTTAATAACGATCATGCTCTATGGTATCGCAGAGCGTTTGTTTTTACTCCATCTGAAATTTGCACTCTACAAGCAGGTAACTACGGATTGTTTTTTGATCATGGCCTTTTTTTGGGGTATTTCCCCAGGTCTGAATCAGATAGTTCTTTAAAACATAATTGGTTATATGGTGATGCAACAACTTGGAATGGAATAAAAATATCGGTAGGTGGGAAAGAGAAAGGTTTTCTTAACCATTTCTCCACAATGACTTTTTTCCATAAGAGAGAAACTGAATCATCAGCTGGCGCGATTTTAAGTTTAAAACCGAATGATATATTCTGTTTCAATTCAGGCCTAAGTATGCTGTATTTGCGGGACAGTCTTTGCAAGACATATCATTTCCGCTATGTTCATTACGGAATGAAAATCAATCATGAATGGCTCAATGTAGAATTGCAAAGCGGATTGGATATGCAAAATTCAGATTGTACACCTCTGCTTATTAATAGTAAGCTATGTCTGGATAGAAATGAATTCGAATTTAAATGGGTGTATTTACCTAAAGGAATGCACGCGCCATATAGTTATGTGATTCAAAAAATTGACAATAAAAACCATACTGTTTCAGATGCAGTTTACTCATTTACCTTGCAATCAACTCATCATTCCTGCCGATGGTTCTCGATTATTCCTTCTGCATATATGGTTATTAAAAATAAAATAACCGAAAAATTCTGTTTTAATCTTTGTATCAGAGGTTCCTTTCGCAATTTTATGTACGATGCAGCTTACAGCTGGCAGCCATCATCTGCATTGATTGATTCTTCAGGAAATGCTTTTCACACTGTGCTAAGCGTATTTGCGACCCGAAGGATAACAATTAAATCTGAAATCGATTTCATCTCAAACAACCGTAACAGACAATCATTATCAGGATGCTTAAGTTCAAAGATGGACTTTCTCCCAGCGTTATCTTTGAAGCCCTCAATTTTAATTTCTAAATCCGATGGAAAAACCTTATTAGTAGCTTATGGATTTGAGCATGTCTTAAAGCTTCAGGATAAAATTTTTACTCAGTTTACTATTGGACAAAACATTAAAGGCAGAGAAAAAGGAGAGTTATTAAGTGTTGATGCAAAAACATCCTTTGTTTTTTAGCTCTTTTTTAATACTTTTTTCCTGTCAGCAAGTTCAAATTCCGGATTCAGAGCTTATTTTTACGGTTATAGATGTTGGTCAGGGATTGAGCCAAATGGTAAAGCTTAATTCAAGTGCAATAGTTTGGGATATGGGACAGGAGCAATTCAAAGATCAATGGTTGGGCGTTTACAGGAAAACAGGGTCTCCATTCATTGAAGCGATTGTCATTTCACATAGAGATCTTGATCATAGTGGCGGTATGCAATTTCTTGATTCTACTGTTGAATGGAGTGGAATAATAGTCACAAGCAAATACGAAGATACTTCCTTTATCAGAGCTTTGTGCAAAAACTGGAAACAGAAAATAGTTATCAGGGTTGTTTGTGAAAATGATTCTTTGGGATATCTTCCAGAAACACTTATAAGATGTATCTGGCCTCCTTCTCATTTTATTGATTCTATTCCAGTGCAGAACTCATCAATTAATAAATACAGTCTGGTATTTACTTTAAGCTACATGGAAAGTAGTGTAATAATCTCTTCCGATATTGATTCCTTCGCAGCCTTAAGCATTGCACAAAACTATAAAGAATCACTTCATTCAAATATTCTGGTTGTACCTCATCATGGGAGTGCTGGATCACTTAATAGGATTTTCCTTGGTTATATAAAGCCTGAAACGGCAATAATCAGTTGTGCAAAATACAATGAATACAAACATCCATCCGAAATGGTTGTTTCTTGTTTAAGGACAATTGGTGCAAATTTAAGAATAACCTATCTGGATAATTCTATTTCTTTCAGAAGTAATGGCTTTTATTGGGTAGAGAATTGAGATATCTTGGTAAAAGGTATTCTGTTGAGATATAAGCTTTTTGAAAATTTGAAACTTTTAGTTATTTTACTTAAAACAATAGTACAAGCTGGGGTACTCATTTTATCGTCAAAGGGCAAAATTTTTAATTACAGTCGTATAATTAAAAAGCAGAACCGAGTCTTTAGAGGGCATATTCAGCAATGAAATTTTCATTGATCGATTGATTGATATTGAGCCGGTTACGTATTTAGAGGCAAAATTAAAACCGCTGATTTTTTAACCTGGTGGATGTGGTGGCGGTGGTGATGAAATATTTAATTCTGAGAAAGGGTGGCGAGTAAATCAAAAATATTTCGCCGGCAATAAAAAATACTATGACTTTTGAAACTCAGAAAAACTTTTTAGGCAAGACTCAGACTATTTTGATGGCAGAAGCGCGATCAGAACGATGGTTGTCCTGGATTCGTCTATTAATAGGTGTTATTTATGCTGCAATAGCGATTTTTGGCTTTTTACTAGGTAAAACATCTCCATCTGCATTTTTAATTCAGTCAATTTCTGTATTATCGCTGATTGCTTACAGCAGCTTTTTCATCACTCATCGAAATATCAGACTTCATCAGGTTTATTATACATATGTGTTAATTTTCCTTGATGTGGTGGTGGTAACTGCTATCCTCTGGTCCTATTATGTAAATGGTGCCGGTTTTAATATGATTACCAGTGCAATCTTCGGCACATATTTTATAGTAATCACCTTTACGGCTTTGCACCATAAAGCAAGTTTATCCATTTTTTGTGGTCTGTTGTCTTTTACCGGATATTCAATACTTTATTTTGTATACTCTTATAACAACTCTTTTTCCATTATATTTACCAATGATTACCTGTTGCGGCTGGTACTTTTAATGACTGCTTCCGGTCTGGTGGCGGTTGTTTCCAGAAATAATTCTCATACTATCCAACAGGTTATCAGCTCAGAGATTCGCTACCATAATCTGGTACACCGGCTTCCTGAGATGCTTTGTACGTTGGATCGTCATGGCAATTTTATATGGGCAAATATGGCTTGCCATGGCTTACTTGGAAGTCCAGCTCAGGCGATTGCCGGTAGAAATATTCGCAGTTTTCTAGTTAATCCGGCGGCTCTTAGATTAGATAAGGGATGGATCAAAGGTACCTTTGAAATTTCTGATTTCAATGGCACTAGAAAGTTTGTTGATTGTGTTTTCCAATCAGTCGATCAGGCTTCTGGTAACACAGCATTTGATGGAATTATCTCAGATGTGACTGACAGGGAGTTGGCAATCTCTCAGAGAGAGGAGATGGTTAACCGCTTGTTCCAATTCCAGAAAATGGAATCTTTAGGAACTTTAGCCAGTGGAATGGCTCATGATTTTAACAATATTCTTCAATCGGTGAGCGATTTAACTGATCTTGTGGAGAAGCAGAGCCAGGAAGTTGAGACTATAAAACGTATGGAACTGATAAAGCAAACCATGGCGGATGCTCGTTTCCTTATTTCAGAACTTTTTGCATTGGGAAGAAAGAAAGCCCTTAGACTATAAAGTCATTAATCTCAATTCGTTCTTAGAATCAGTAATTACACAATACGGCAATCAATTAGGTCCAAATTTTACTCTCAACTGTGAGATCCCTGAGACAGTTGTATGGGTTCAGGGTGATCCCGACTATCTGAAAAGGGTTTTTCAGAACCTCATTGGTAATTCCAGGGATGCTATGCCGGAGGGGGGAGCGATAACCGTTTCCTGCTCAGCTGTTCAGAGAGATGGAAATAGTGAAGTTGTTATTATCAGGGTCTCAGATACTGGAACAGGAGTTCCACCTGAGCTTACCGAAAAAATATTTGATCCATTTTTTACCACAAAGAAACCGGGAAAAGGCACTGGTTTGGGACTGGCACTGGTAAGAAGAATCATTATGCTGCACAATGGAAATATATCGGTGGAAAAGACCGGTTATGAGGGGACAGTGTTTCGTATTGAGTTACCGATCAGCGATGAGGAGAGTTTTGAAAGTGATACCAAAAGCATTCTTTCAAGCAGATTACACACTTCAATTTTACTGTTGGACGATGATCCTAAAATTCGGGAAGTTTTAAAGATTTTTCTAAAAGAGTTCAAGTATTCAGTAATTGAAGCATCAAGTCGCGATGAGGCACTCAGTGCATTACTGGCTAATGTTAAAGATTGTGACATTGTGATTATGGATTGGAAGCTTGGCAATGAGAATCCTCATGAGATAATTAAGAGTCTGCGTGACATCAAGAAGGAGCTTATTGTCATAGTAGTTTCCGGTTATGCTCCGCAGCAAAAAAGTATTCAGAACATGAATATTCATAAATGGTTTACAAAACCGTATGATAAAAATCAACTGGACATAGAGATTCAGAGAGCTTTACACCGTGTACACACATTACCGCAATCTACTGACATATGAAAATGGGATTTCTGTGTACCACCGAATGTTACAGCGAAAAATAATCAGGATACCTGTTGTTGATTGCGGTATTTGAATGGAGTAGTATGGTGAAATTTCTGGAAGTACTTTTCAAGTTCATGTACAGTTGCAAACCCGCATGATTCGGCGATAGATGCTTCACTGCAGTGTGATGAACGCAATCGCTCCATGGCAATTTCGATACGGCAGAACATCAGATAATTATAGAATGACATGCCGGTAAATTTTTTAATCAGTTTGTTTAACCTTTTGCAAGACATCTTCAGTTCATGTGCAAAACGTTCGTTTGATAGATTTTTCTGAGTTATTTTGCGTTCAATAGCTTCTTTAATTTTCTCAAACTGTTGTTGCTCTACTTCTGATCTTTCGAATTTTACAAATTTTTGTGGTTTCTTAAAAGATGTCAGTATCTGATAAACAATAAAAGTGAAAACAAAACCTGCAACGAAAAAGATGCTCCACATGAGCAACCGGTTCTTAAAAAAGGGCTTGGGCTGTACAATGGTATTTCCCCAGATAAACGGGCTGTAAGCTTCTAATATGTTACCCTTAACCCATGGCGTACGGACAATCTGTTTACCTTGACCAAAGGTTTTGACGATCAGATTCATTCCAAATGATTTTGGCAGAGAGTCTGAAAATTCTTTCATAGGTATAGGGAAGCAGATCCTGAAACCTTTAAAATCCTCTTTTTTGATGGAAATGTCGAAATCACCGGGAAGACTCTTTGAGACCAGGGTAAAACTTCCGGAATCATCAAAAACTGGTTTGTAAATCATGCGGTAAGCATTGCCATAAAGAGGCACATTATAAATATGTACATCCTTATGTGGAAATGGTTTTCTGCTTGAGAATGGGTCTATTAACACCTCTATACCCAAGTTGGACAGATCTTCACGTGTCATATTGACATAGAAAAGCGGATCTTTAACATCAACTATTACTGTTAACTCTTTTTCGTTCCAATAAACTGAACCGCTGATAGCCATTGCCGATCGTGGAGCGTTGAAAATTATGGAGTCAGGTAGCAGTTCTTTTCTACCATGGAATTCATAGGGAATAATCAAAGATGGGCGGGTTATCTTCTGATGGGTAAAAAACACACCTTCTCGTCTGACGGTTTCGGTGGAGTCTTTGCTGAATGTGGCTTCTGCTAAAAAAGCTACACCGGATAATAATTGATTTGGTATATCAGTAACATCCCAGATTAATTTAAATGGAGCACGGGTAATTACTCCAAGGCTTTTTATTACTGGTGTATCACTGCTGGATATAAAATATCGAGCCTGAAATTCTACACTTTTAATTTTTTCACATTCACTGCTTACCTGCAGTGTGCAGCTGGGGACCTCAATAATAGATCCCTGTTCTGGCGAGACAAAGTTGATGCATTCAGTGGAATGCACTCTGATTGCTAAAATTAAACAAAGAAATGTTGCAGAAATATAAATAGATTTCATTGAAAAACTTACCTGCAATTCATTAATAAAATAAAAAAATAACTCCTGGTTTAAGAGCGGATCAAAGAGAATATAAATTAAAGAAGTATAATTGTTGCTGCCTGCCAAAACGAGGAAAAACTGGGCGCAGCTGGACTCGAACCAGCGATCTCCGCGATGTGAACGCGGCGCTCTAACCAACTGAGCCATGCGCCCCAGACTAATTAATATAGAACAAGCAACTATTTAGTGTCAATATATATCGGATTTCCATAAAGGATAACTGCTGAAATTTAGCGAATGTTATGGAATTAATGCTGAAATGAAGTTATTTTAAGGATCAAATAAGTTCTGAAAGGTATTTTTCTATGAAAAAAAAGTTTCTGATAGCCGTTATCCTGTTATTTGGGGCAGGTAACCTTCGATCAGAATCGAGTTTGAATTACTATATTGATAATAATGATGAACTGTTAAATCTTCCAGCTTCTGCAGCTATGGTTGGTGCTGATCTATGCTTTAATACAGGATCATCGTCATTTAGTTCACCTGCTAATCTGCCATTTGACTCTCTTAACAGGCTTGAACTTTCATATGCGAATTATTTTCAAAACAGCTTCAGTACATCCTTGCTTTCTTTTAATGGTGCTGCAACCAAAACATTAGCTTATAGTGTAACTGCAGGCTACGTTTATATTCCGGACATCACTATCAGTGACACTACAAATGAAGGTGTTGCCCAGATAACTGGTATCCGCAATGCATCTTCGATTTATTTTAGGATTGGTTTAGGGAAAAGGTTTGATATCAGCAGATCTATCAGTGCTTCAGTTGGTGCGGCATTGCAGGCAAATAGAAAAAGGCAGATAGGATATCGAGGATATGGGTTGGGAATGGATGCCGGGGCAAGGATATTTTTTCAAAGAAGTGGAATTTCGGCAGCTGTTCTTGTTGAAAATATTACCTCCAGCATGATTTATTGGGGTAATGATTATTATTTGTGGGCATATCCGCATATCCGTGCTTCTTTAGGGTGGGAAAAAGACATCTCTTATTTGTATGGAAAACTGCGACTTGCCTATACTACGCCTGATTTACTGGCAAATGAGGGGGTGAATTACTTTTCTGATGATCAGATGCAGGGTGATGTTTCTTTGCCAAAACCGCAATGGAAAAGTATTTACAAAAACCCGCAATTGTTAATTCTTGCCGCAAGACTGGGTTTGGAATACATAATTATGAACCGAGTCGAAATCAGATGCGGACTAACCAAAGGTAAAGTCGGTCTGGGAGCAGGTGTTAATCTTTTCAATCAACGGTCAAGTATTGATTTCGCCTATGTTTTTCATGAGCTTGCCGGTACTTATCAGTTAGGAATATCCTATTGCTGGTAATTTCAATTACCCGGCAGATACCTGTTTACCGGCAGGTTTGAGAGTATCATGAGCACTGTTCACGAACAATTAATACTTTTAATCAGTGAAGATTTAACTTTCTGTACCTCAATTTCCAGTCATATGGTTAGAATTGGTCTGAAGGTGATTCTCTCTCATGAGCAGAATCATGCATTAGACATTTTCGAGAAGTTACATCCTTGCATTGTATTAACAGATCTGAAGTCTCCCCGTATCGATGGTTTAAAGATATTAGAAGCAATAAAAATTAAATCATCAATTCCGGTATTGATTACAGCTACAGCTAAAGAAATAATGAATTTTATAGAACCGATTCAGTTTCATGGCGGAGATTACATCCTTAAACCAATTCAGTCGAATCTGCTTTGCAGGAGGTTGGTTTCTCTTTTATCTCCATCTTTTACCATTAATGACAAAAATATAGCTTCAATGATTGGCAGTATTCATTCTGTGCATGATACTATCAAGCTGTTTGAATTGGCATATTCTATTTGCATGGAGATATCCAGAGCTCAATTTGGATTACTGCATTTTTATAACAAAGAAACCAGAATCCTTGCTGCTGTACAGCCGACAGATAGATCGGCGACTATGCATTCTGTTTTAACCGGAAATGATGAATGGGCGATACCCAGCTGGGTTTTTTTTAACAAGCAAAGCATAGAAGTAAGATTGGGAAAAGCTTCTCCGGAGATGGAAGCTGATCTTTATAGATGTAAGGCGGCAAGTGCTCTTTCACTGCCCTTTGGTGATGGAGGTGATTTTTTTGGGGTTCTGACTGTTTTCTGGAATGAAAATGACAATAAAGTCGATGATATCATTGTGGGTAAATTAAAAACTGTTCTGTTTCAGACTTCCGTAGCCTACAATAATCTTGTCAAAGTGGCAATTGTTAACCAGAAGCTCGATGAACTGATTCTGGTTTCTTCGTATTCTGAAAAATTAATGGGTTTAGTCGATAAGTATGACATAATAAAGTCACTTTTTGAAACTACTTTCCTGTATTTTCCCATCGATATAATCGGTTTTCTGGTAGTTCAGAAACGTTCTCATGAATTTCTGTACTGGTCCAGAAGTGAGATAGAGGAAAAAAAAAACTCAAGGAAATCTGTAAAGAAACAGTCGACTGTTACAATCAGGCAGCTTCTGTTAATATTCACG
>DATAMG010000034.1:0-8230 GCA_036260705.1 Chitinispirillaceae bacterium
TACCCCGGAGATAAATTTTCAAAATTTATAATTTCACCTCTGGGGTAAATGACCTTTCCGGATCCCTTTTAAAGTCATTCCCACTTCTAAAAATGATAACCATTTTTTGCCAGATTCCAACTATTTAACCACTACAGCAGCTATTGGAAGCAAGAGAATGAATAAGTTATGTATCGATGAATATTTCTACGATTTGGCCATTAAAAGATGTGCCCGAAAAATTGTTAGGATATTGACTACCAGTTTTTTTAAAGAATACCCCTCAAACCATCAAGAATTACCTCTTGCTCAGAGGCGTACTTTTCAATTTTTTGGAGTGAGTCGGATTCGTTCTTTCAGTGGTGTAATAACAGAACTCCACAGAAGGAATATTTTGTAATATCAAGCATTTGATGAGTAAACATCTGGCTTCATAACCAATCTCAAATTAAATGGTACTCACTGTCTGTAATCGAGATTCAATGAAGCGCTGGCTTGTTTATCACCAGACATCATCATATAGCTGCCACTGGACATGTTACCATGGTCTATCAACACTCTTCGCCTACTTGAAAATCTGAAAACTGCCAGGACTTTTCTTCC
The DNA here is from genome assembly GCA_036260705.1 of Chitinispirillaceae bacterium. GTDB lineage: Bacteria > Fibrobacterota > Chitinivibrionia > Chitinivibrionales > Chitinispirillaceae > JAAYPC01. The sequence goes on from DATAMG010000034.1 coordinate 583, forward strand.
AGAGAGAGTGTAAAGTGTGATTTTGCCATATTCACAAATGCTCGGATTCGATTGTGCAACCAACTTGTTCTGCTTGCGACTGAAATCTGTATCATGTGTCTGGCGCCAGGCTACACCCGTGGAAATATCACTACAGACAAGAACTGTGGCATCGCTGCCTGCGGCAAGAAACATTCCTTTGTCATATGACACTGTTAAGAGATTGCGATTGGTTCCGCTATACTGTCTTGTCCAGTTTATACCATCCGAAGATGCCATAATAACACCGGAATTACCTACAGCAACAAACGTATTCCAATCTTGGGAGTAAGATACACAATTCAGGAGAACTGATGTCCCAGAACTGCATTTGGTCCAGATTTCTTTACCGCCATCAGGAATATTCATAAGTATGCATCCACTATCGCCAACCGTGACAAACCTGCCATTACCAAAGCATACTGAAAAAAGAAGAGGATTCCTGACCTCCCACCGGTACTCTCCAAAACATAAAAATGCCCATAAAAGTAATGAAAGTGAAAGGACGGCTGGATTTAAGCTTGCACTTAAGAATGCTTTTTTGGGTTTATACATATCGATTCCGATCTCATCTTTTGAAAAATTCTATCGTATTCCAATATAATTTTCAACAGTAATTCCCTGAATATTAAAAAGAAATTTAACACAACGCATAATGACAGAAGCGGGCTTGTTAACCTAAAATATATTCCGAATGCACTTATACCTATAATTATTAATTGTCGTTTTTTCCAGAATGTTCCGATATTTCTCTGGCAGGATAGAAGCTTTAGCTTTTGTGTCAACTATTTAAAATTGTCACAGGATGGTAGCGACTTTATTAAAAAAATGTTATATCATTCATATCGTTGCGAAACAAATAATTTCCAACAGCTCTTAAAGTTCAGAGAATCGCCAAAAAGTAACGTATATAGTTTTTCTGAACCTGTATAATGTCTTTTGGGGAAAAATATGTCCAACCGGATTTCATGGTTATAGCATGCTATCCTAATAGCTGTATTTATTCACTGAATATTGTTGAAAGTTTTGAATGCAGTTAAGCGGTCAATATTCACATTCCGGATTCGCCCCAGAGTTAAAAATTTACTTTTCATAATTTTAACTCTGGGGCAAAATCTTGTTAACCGGTTAAACTAATTTTTCCCCATTATTATCACACCCATCATAACTGCTTGTCTTTTATCCAGTTAGAATGTTAGTTTTCTAAATTTAATATCCGAAGACAATCTTTCTTAGAAAAGTACCTTTAGGCCTTCATCCCTGTATGCTGATTCCCGAGTTTGTCATCAATCCCTGCTTCCATTTCTCAAATGCCTGCAAAGCTGTCTCGCAGATCAGCTCCTTTTTTTCCTTCTTGCCAATCCTTTTTCTTGTAGGATGCTCAAAGGCCGGAAACAGACCAAAATGCACATTGGATGGTGTAAACGGTTGAATTTCAGAGGATAATACGTGGTTTAACAAAGCTCCTGTAGCAGTATTCAACGGAAGATTCTCTATGGTGGTGCCTTTAATCCTGGAAATAACAAATAAAGCAGCCAGATGACCTGTAGCTATACTTTCTGTATATCCTTCATTACCACAGATCTGACCTGCTAAAAACAGATTTCTCTCTTCGCGGAAAGATAAATCATAAGAAAGTAAACGAGGTGAGTCAAAATAGGTGTTGCGATGAATACTTCCATACCGCAAGAATTCCGCATTACCCAGACCCGGAATAAGTCTAAATACATTCTGCTGTTCTGGTATGGTAAGCCTGGTCTGAAATCCCACCAGGTTATAGCTGCTCCCGGATGCATTCTCTTTACGAAGTTGACATACCGCATAAGGACGTCTGCCGCTTCGTGGATCAATCAACCCCACAGGTCGCATCGGTCCATAGGCAAGTGCATCAAATCCACGTAATGCAGATATCTCAACAGGTAAACATGCCTCAAAAAACTTTTCAGACTCAAACTCTCTGGCATTAACCCGGTCTGCATCCCTCAATGCCTCGTAAAAATTTCTGTACTCATCTTCGGTAAAAGGACAGTTGATGTAATCACCCTCCCCGTCCTCCCAGCGTGATGCTCTGAAAGCTATAGAAAAATCAATAGAATCAGTCTGAACTATAGGTGCTATTGCATCATAAAAATGCAGTGTATCTGATGGAAACCGATTCTTAAGCCAAAAGGTAAGTTTATCTGATGCCAGTGGACCGGCAGCAATAATACAGTATTGACGATCAGCCGGAGCACAATCCATTTCTTTACAGATATACTTTATTCCCTGATTACCAAGTAATAAGGATTGGACATCACGGGAGAAAAGCTCCCGGTCTACAGCCAAAGCAGAACCGGCAGGTACAGAATTCCTTCTGGCAGCCATAATAAGCGGACTGTTAAGTAAACTCAGTTCCGCCTTAAGAAGCCCGTGCGCTGATGGTAATTGATCCGCTTTTAATGAATTGGAACAAACCAGTTCTGCTGGTAGTGAAGTTTTGTGAGCAGGACTGCTCCATTCAGGACGAGCCTCGTAAAGCTCAACTGAAATCCCGTTACGGCTTAAAACTAATGCAGCTTCAGAACCGGCTAAACCGGCTCCTATAATTGCAACTGTGGAATTCATGGCCATTAATAAACGCTGCTTTTTTAAACCGCTTCTTCTGAAGCATTTACAGATGATGTTTGCCCAGGAACCGGAAATTCTGCATTACAAGATGGACATTTGATAACCGCACCAGTCCGTTTGGTTTCCTTATGCACCAACATCGGAAATCCGCATTTACTGCATTTCTGATCTACCGGACGATCCCAGGTGGCAAATTTACAATCAGGATAAGCACTGCATCCAAAGAAGATCTTTCCTTTACGGGTCTTCCTCTCCACAAGAGTACCTTTGCATCCATCCTGAGGACAATGAACACCGGTTGACATAGATTTGGTATTTTTGCATTCCGGGAACTTGGAACAACCTAAAAAGCGGCTTCCATTCATAGATAAAACAATCATCGGAGCTCCGCATTTTTCGCAGACCTCATCAGTCTGAAGATTCTCGGTTTTTTCCAGCGGCTCGGTATGCTTGCATGCAGGAAATCCCTGACAAGCCAGAAATTTACCGTTACGGCTCCATTTAATCACCAGCGGATGTTCATTACATTCAGGACAAATACGCTCTGTAACCTCCTGGTTCAGTGCACGTAAATCCTTTATACTTTGTTTAACATCATTGAGTCTGCCGGAAAACGGACCGTAAAACTCTTTGAGAACTTCCACCCAGTCGGCATTCCCGTCTTCTACTTTGTCTAAAGAATTCTCCATCTCAGCAGTAAAACCCACACCGAAAACATCGGAAAACTCTTTCACCAGAATATTTTTAACCATGAAACCGACTTCTGATGGTACAAATCTGCGGCTTTCCAGATTTACATATTTTCGTCTCTTCAGAGTATCGATAATCTGAGCATAGGTACTTGGCCTTCCAATACCTTTATCTTCAAGCTCTCGCACCAGCGATGCCTCGGTATAACGTGGAGGTGGTTGAGTGAAATGCTGCTTTTCCTGAAGTTTCTTCAGATCAACTTTTGCATTGGCCTGCAGTTCCGGAAGCCTCTCATCCTGGTTTTCAGCATTGCCCTCGGAATTATCCTCAACGGTTTCATCATAGAGCGCCAGAAAACCTTCAAATTTTATTATTGATCCTGTGGTACGGAAAACACATTTATCACCTTCGATATCGACTCTGGTGGAATCGAAAATCGCATTTTCCATCTGTGATGCCAGAAAACGTTTCCAGACAAGATCGTAAAGGCGATACTGGTCTCGTGAGAGATAATCTTTTACCCTCTCAGGTGAGAAATCCAGATTTACCTGTGATGGCCTTATTGCTTCGTGAGCATCCTGAGCATTTTTCTTTTTCCCGTAGAACCTTGGTTCGGAAGGCAGATGACGCTCATCGTAAAGAGTTCCTATGACTTTTCTGGCATCCTGTAAAGCTTCCTGGGCAATTCTGGTGGAGTCTGTACGCATATAGGTAATCAATCCCAGTGAACCCAGATCTCCAAGTTCCAATCCTTCGTAAAGCTGTTGCGCCACCATCATTGTCTTGGCAGCTGAAAATCCCAGCTTTTTGGCAGCTTCCTGCTGAAGAGTACTGGTGATAAACGGTGGATACGGTTTTCTCTGCTTTTCTGATCTGACAACATCTATGACTGAAAACTGTTTTCCCTTTAACCGGGCAACAATCTTCTTTGCAGCATCTTCATTGGCAATAAGCGGATTATCCTGATCACCTTTTAATCCATCAACCGAAAAAAGCTTTGCAGAAAACTGGGAATCTTTATAATTAAAAAGCCCCTGGATTGACCAGTATTCTTTCTGAATAAATGCCTTTATTTCCTCTTCACGTTCGCAGATCAGGCGCAATGCAACAGACTGCACTCTTCCGGCACTAAGGCCTTTAAAAACTGTTCGCCAGAGAATAGGCGAAACCTGATATCCCACTATACGGTCAAGAATCCGCCGGGCCTGCTGCGCATTGACCTTGTTCATATCAATTTCATGAGGCTGCTCAAAGGCTGCCAGTACCGCACGCTTAGTAATCTCATTAAACATGACCCGTTTAATGCTGCTATTTTCAGTTTTTATCGTTTCGGCCACATGCCAGGCAATCGCTTCTCCTTCGCGGTCAGGGTCAGGTGCCAGAAACACATCCTCCACCTTCGTCGCCTCACTCTTCAATTCGCGTAATACCTTTCGCTTGCCCTTTGATGGAGTATACTTGGGACGGAAATCCTTCTCGATGTCAACTCCAAGCTCCTTTTCAGGCAAATCGATAATATGACCCATGGTAGCCCTGACAGAGTAATCTTTCCCCAGATATTTTGAGATAGTCTTACATTTTGCCGGTGACTCAACGATTACTAAGTGTTTTGCCATAAAAGCATATTTTCCTTTATCTTTTCACTTATAAACTTGCAACGCAAGAGCTGTATAAACAGAATTTTATATATTTCAATTTAAATTTTAATCCGACACGTTCAGCTTTCAAACCAGCAGTCAGCAGTCAGCAGTCAGTAGTCAGTAGTCAGTAGTCAGTAGTCAGTAGTCAGCAGTCAGTAGTCAGTAGTCAGCAGTCAGTAGTCTGATTCACTGACCTCTGATTCACTGACCTCTGATTCACTGACCTCTGATTCACTGACCTCTGATTCACTGTCCTCTGACTCACTGTCCTCTGATTCACTGACCTCTGATTCACTGACCTCTGATTCACTGTCCTCTGACTCACTGTCCTCTGACGATCATACTAACCCCAAGCCGATCACAGATTGCGATTATATCGCTATCAAATTTTGATCCTCCTGGTTGAACTATATACCGAATACCTGCATTAAAGGCTTCCGAAACAATTTCAGGATCAATTAAAGGCAGATCTGAAGCCAAAACCATTCCGGCCATCTCATCAAATAACCCGGATTGAGGCAGGCCTTTTCCTAAATTTTGATATTGTTTCTTAAGATTATCCACTGTTTCAGGTAATGCAAGCATTTTAAATGCCTTTTTTGAATCAGATTGTCCTAATCCAGTACCCATTATCTTAAAACAACCGGTTTCATATTCCTGTGCCAGAACAATAGCACCGGATTTTAAATTCCTGGCAGAGTTCATGGTAAAATTAGCCAATTTCTCTTTTTCTCTGGCAAAAGTTGCCACAGTTACAGATTTCGATTTCTTGAAAACCCTTTTATCCCTGGTCTGCCATAACAGCCCGCCTGTAACCTGCCTGAGATTTTCTGTTTCAACAGTAGTTCCATGTTTTAATTCACCTGTTGCAAGAACCCTGGCTGCAGAGCCGATTTTTTTCAAATACTCTATAGCATCAGGAGCAAAGTCCGGTGCAATTAAAACCTCTACCTGCTTATCAGCCATTGCCTTAGCGGATTCAAGGCTGAAAACCCCTGAAAATGCAACTATACTGCCAGAACAATTATCATTCCAGGCCGCATAAAGCGCATTTTCAAGATTGATTCCGGTAGCGAATCCGCACAGGTCATTATTTTTAATTACGGCTACCGCAGGGAAATCTGAAACCTCTTTTATAAGTTCCAGCGCAGTATCTGCACCAGCTACATCGTTGTAACTGAGCTCGTCTCCAAAGATCTGAACTGCTCTTGAAACCGAACATTCATCGACACTCATTTTCTTAAAAAATGTAGCCATCCGATGAGAATTCTCACCACTGCTCAGTTTTTCACCTTTATTATAGGATAGACGAAGTATCTCTTCATCCAAATATACTCTGGAAAGAAACTTATCAATAGCAGCATCATAATCTGCAGTATGACGGAAGGCCTTAACCGCCAGTCTTTTACGGGTTTCGAAAGATATTCCTCCAGCTTTTGTCAATTCATCCAGAATCACATCATAATCAGATGGATCCACTACTATGGTAACATAGGCATGGTTTTTGGCTGAACTGCGAACCATGGTAGGACCACCTATATCGATATTTTCGATGGCATCTTCAATACTAACATCAGGATTTGCCACAGTTTTCTGGAATGGATACAGATTAACCACCACCAGGTCAATTGGCTTGATCCCGTTTTTGTTCATCTGTTCGATATGTGTTGGATTTTCCCGTATAGCCAGAATTCCTCCATGGACCCTGGGGTGCAAAGTCTTAACTCTTCCATCCATAATTTCAGGATGACCAGTGTAGGAATCAACGGAAACCACCGGTATGTTATTGTCTTTAAGGGTTTTAGATGTTCCACCAGTGGAAAGTATTTCGATCCCCATTTGGGATAATTTCTTAGCAAATTCCAAAATTCCAGATTTATCAGAGACGCTAATCAATGCTCTGGTTACCGGCATAAGTTTCATAACCAGCCTCTTTCAATTTAAATTTTAAGGAACTACAATATGATTAATTGCGAAGAATGATGCAAAGAAAAGTGACGCCAATTTTTTATAAGGCAGTCCCGCGATTATACAAATAATTTCTACTTTGTAGAATTCAGATAATATTGAATAAATGTTTAAAGTGCTCTGTAATGGGATTTCGGATTTGTGGTTTTGTTCAAATCTAAATTAAAATTGAATGTAGTTTTTAAATTAATCAAATTTAACCGGACTCGACTGATGAACAGTAAAAAATTACAGTTAATTTATTTTCCAAGAACGAATTTTAGATTATCCGCCAAAAGCCACTATCTCTTCACAATCAGTTTTCCTGTTAATGAATTTGAAGGTGTGTTCAATTTGCATATATAAACTCCACTATGAAATAAACCTGCATTTACCTTTTTTGAATAATTTCCTGCCAAATGAAAGCCATCTTCAACTTTACAAAGCATTCTTCCGGTACAATCATAAAGTGCAATTATTACATTTGCAGGATTTGCAAGTGTATATTTAATTATTACTGGATTGTAATTCTTATTTGCAATTGTATTATTTACACTTAAACTTCCGTTTGTATATACCAGATGTCGGCCTACACAAGTAGTACCCGGTGAATACTCCCAGAAAACACTGCCATTAATTCCTGTTCCGACAAATCCTTTTTCACCAATAGAAAATGCGAACGCATTTTGAGAGCCATACCCGCAACTATCTACCTGTGCCCATATACTTTTTAGGATCAGTGTTAG
>DATAMG010000037.1:0-4226 GCA_036260705.1 Chitinispirillaceae bacterium
ATATTATATTTATATTGGCGTATATATAATAATATTAACTTCAAAACGTGGAATTTTTACCTCAAAAAACTGGCAATAACCCGCCTGATATGGTAATTAGAACTAAACCCAAAAGAGTTGCATTTACCGTCAGTTCCTAAAATTACATGCAAATTTCCAGAGGGGACGAAGGAATAATATGACCTGGAAAGACCATGGAGAGCTATTTGTAAGGTATGACAAAAATCCTATACTTAGTGTTGAAGATTGGCCGTATCGGGCCCACTCAGTGTTTAACCCTGCAGTAACTATGGTTGATGGTACAACTCTGTTACTGGTGCGTGTCGAAGATCACAGGGGTTTTTCTCATCTTACGGTCGCTAGGAGCAAAAACGGAATTGACGGCTGGGAGATTGACAGTGAACCAACACTTTTTCCGGATTCTGTAAACTACCCTGAAGAAATATACGGAATTGAAGACCCGCGTATAACTTACGTTGATGAGATGAGAAAATGGGCTGTAGCATACACGGCTGTTTCGGATTCCGGTCCTTTAATATCTCTGATCTTTACAGAGGATTTCCACAATTTTGAGCGTGTAGGATCGATACTACCGCCTGAAAGTACAGATGCTTCTATCTTTCCTGTAAGGTTTAATGGCAGATGGGCGATACTGCACAGACAGGTATCTGGTATGGTGGGTGCGAAAGCAAATATCTGGATATCCTTTTCTCCCGATATGAAATACTGGGGAGAACATGAAGTTCTTCTGTATGCCCGGGAAGGCGGATGGTGGGATGCCAGCAATATAGGTATATGCCCGCAACCAATCCGCGTACCTGACGGATGGTTAATTATGTACCATGGGATACGTCAGACAACACCTAAAATAAATTATCGGGTTGGTTTGGCCCTTCTTGATCCTGATGATCCCAGGAAAGTGCTCAAAAGGTCAGAAGGATGGGTTTTCGGGCCTCGTGAAATGTATGAACGTAGTGGAGACTTTAGTGATGCTGTTATCCCTTGTGGATGGTTGTTAGTGGATGATGAACTCCGTATTTATTATGGAAGTGCGGATACATCTATATCATTAGCAAGCGCAAAAATGGGTGATATTCTTGAGTATATTTATAGGTGTCCTGAGGAACAATGTCCTGATGAATACTGTAGATTTTTTGAAGGAAATAGGGGAAATCCATTGATTCAGAAAAACGATTTGAATACGCCTTAAAAAAACTGAAAATTTGTTTTTCCGGACATTGCATTACAGGACTTATGCACTTGAAGTGCAATAGTAAGCTCAGCAGCCTTTGAGGCAGAATGTTTGTTTTAGGAAGATAAAAACAGGTAAGGAATACTCACTTTATGAATAGAATCTATCCCTACCCAATGCTGAGAAAGTCAAAGGCCTTATATCAAACGCTTTTTTATTTCTTCAAATTCTTCTTCAGTGATTTCGCCTTTCGCATACCTTTCCTTTGCAATATCCAGCGCAGATTTCTCTTCACCACCCCGAGATTTGTTCTGTTCGACAAGCCATTTAATTAACAGATAAGCCAGCACAATTATAAGAATCCAGAACAGAAGTCCGAAAAACATACCTCCATACCCCATCATGCCGTAACCGTAATCATGCATAAATCCGTCGATTTTAACACTCCCTAAATAGCAATTAATATACTATTTTACCATTTTTTTATATGTGCGACCGGATGCAAACTTTTATACTTAAATCTGTCAAATAGATTATAGAGTGGAATTCAGCTTGTAACGTTCATTCCACCCAGAAAAGGCCCGTGCCAGGTATGCACCCAGATCTGACCATTATAGGCATTTACACTCAGCATACCTTCGATTTCCTGCCGTCCAAAATCAAAAGTATAATAGCCAGGCATTTCTTTAGACTCCATTATCTGTGCTTCGGGCAAGTAGCCCCCCAGGAAATTCGTCGTCAAGTTTTCCGCCTCTGACAGGTCGTATTCAGTCCCTTCAGTCCCTGTTCTTCCAGCACCAAAACGTGTGTTCCACATCATATTTGGTCCTGGCTCAGCATAGGCCAATCCGGAATAACGGTCCACCAGTACTTCAGCTATATATTGACTGCTATTTGGGTCCTTTAAAACACCATAATAGTTGCCGCTGAATACCATAAAATCCTCGACTTCTATGTTAGAGCCACATTGTCGGGAAAAATTTCGCATACTTCTCAGAGCTTTATCCTGGGTTACAGGTTCGGACTCTGGATAATATATCGCCATCATATTTCCCATCATCATATTGCTCGTCATCATACTACCCATAATTCCAGATCCAGAGCCGTCGTTGTAGCCTGGATTGTTCATCATTCCCGGTCCCATATGCCCGGGCTGGTAGCCATCTTGGTTATAGGTTGAACTATACATCATTGGCCTGAAAGATAGAAAAGCAAGAAATATTATTATCACTATTAGCAGGCCAATTATGATATTTTTGCTATTTGCCATAGTCACCTCAAATTAAGTTCTCATAGTCATCTCAGCAATTAACTGGATTTTTTATTACTCCTCAATATTTTCATCCAATCTAGCAAGTAACTCGATTCTGATTTGACTGAAGGTCTGGACGAAAAAATTACACTTAAATTCTCGAAACTAACTCAAAATATAGTGCTTTGAGCAATCGAGTAAGTCTGTTCAACTTTCGGTGTAATCTTTGTTTAAACTGTACGTTAAAGTAAAACCATTCTGGCAGCGGGATCGAATAAAATTCAGAGGTTTTGGAATAATTAAAGTATTCCATTTAAGAGAAGGAGTCTCGTCAAGGTTTCTATGCTTCATTTTGAGATTCTAAGCTGAGCTTTCAACCACTAAGGTTAATATTTCACCTTGCAGACAAAATCAACGACCACCACGATCCCCCAATAATCAAAGATATGCCAATTTATTTATAATTATCACCTGATGATTTAAACATATATGTTAGATTTGCAAATTATCCGGGACGTGGTATAAATCCCGGAACTTTAGCCATGTAGCTGGAATATTCTTCGCCAAACTCCGCCAATACCTCCTGTTCCTCGCTTTTAGCCAGCCTCTTATACATCCATACTAGGATTGAAACATGATTAGAGTCAACATTATGGGCCATTGGATCAAAAACCCTATCATGATCAGGATAAATGCGTCATACTGAGGATGACGAACATAAACGTATGGGCCTGTGGTCGCTAGCGCATGGTTTTTTGGGCAGTATAAGGTGCTTTCCAAGAAGTAGTGAGTAAAAATGAGACCTCCGAGGATAAAAACGCTGCTGACTAAATGAAGGAGGCAAAGGTGAGGATCTCCACTCAGGCCAAGGAGCGTGTACGAGAGATGCCCCGCGTCGTGAGATAGCAGGTCGATTTCTGGGTAACGACTTGCCAGCCAGCCTGAGAGCAGATAAATGGTAAGGGGAAAGCCGTACATTTCTGTGAATAGCGCAATTATGAATGCCGCAAAACCACCAAAGAAGCGCCAGTCACGAGATGTTTTAGGATGTGTGAAACTAAAGACGAAGATGATAATGATCAGCGAGTTGATGATGACCAAAGGTCAGAGATCGTATGCCGGTATATCACTCATTTGGACTTCTCCTGACTGCTCTCATACTGGCCTGCATCTCATCTAACTTCACAGATTTTACCCCCTTTTATATAGTTATAATAGTGAATATATAATATTACTTATCAGCTTCAGAATTTGGAATTTTTATTAAAACAAAAGGCAATAACCTGATATAACTGTGAAAACTGAATCCTAAGAAATAGCATTTACCATCAAGTCCAAAGTATTAAACACATGATCTCCGGAAGGGATGAAGGTAGTATGACATGGAAAGATCACGGAGAGCTATTTGTAAGGTATGATAAAAATCCTATACTTACAGTTGAGGATTGGCCTTATATGGCCCACTCGGTATTTAATCCTGCAGTAACTATTGTTGACGGTACAACTCTATTAATGGTGCGTGTCGAAGATCACAGGGGTTTTTCTCACTTAACAGTAGCCAGGAGCAATAACGGAGTTGACGGTTGGGAAATAGATAGTAAACCAACTTTATTTGGGAACCCTACAAACTATCCTGAAGAGATATATGGAATTGAAGATCCGCGTATAACTTACGTTGATGAGATGAAAAAATGGGCTGTAGCCTATACAGTTTTTTCGGATTCGGGTCTTTTAACATCTCTTGCGTTTACAGAAGATTTCCACAATTTTGATCGAATAGGA
>DATAMG010000047.1:0-4660 GCA_036260705.1 Chitinispirillaceae bacterium
TGCGGGCACCGGTCTGAAAATGTAGGTTTTCGACCGGTTTGAAAATGGCTTACAAGTAAGTTTTTTTACAGTTCAATTTGATCCTTCATTCTGTAGCTTTTTCCCTCAACAACGACGGTTTCAGCATGATGCAGCAACCTATCAAGAACAGCTGATGTCAAAGTACTATCATTGTTGAAAATGTCTGGCCATTTTTTAAAAGGTTTGTTTGTTGTGAGGATAATAGGCCCCTTCTCATATCTTTGACTTATAACCTGAAAGAGCAGATCTGCACCATTTTTATCAACCGGCAAATATCCAAGTTCATCCATAAGCAGGATGTCGGGTTTTATGTATCGCTTCAGCTCACTTTTCAATCGCCCTGTATTGGCAGCAGCACTAAGGGTGTTAATGATATCGATTGCAGATGTATAAAGAACACTATAGCCATTGAGACAGGCCTGATATGCTAATGCACAGCTCAGATGGGTTTTACCTAATCCAACACCTCCTAAGAAAATTACATTGGCATGCTGTTCAACAAAGGAGAGTCGAAAGAGATTTTGAACTTGAAGACGATTGATTTTATTTGGCCAGTTCCAGTCAAAACCATCAAGTGTTTTAATTGCTGGAAAACGGGCGGCCTGGATTCGCCGCTGTGTGCTACTGTCTTTGCGTCTATTAACTTCTGCTTCAGTGAGCTCTAAGAGATACTGGGGATAACTCCATTGGTCCTGGATTGCATGTTCTGCAGTGGTGCTGTAGAGTTCAAGGAAAGAGTTGAGTTTGAGGGCGCTCAGATGTTCTCGTAAGATTTTTTCATCAGTATTTTTATTTGTATTATTGTTTTTCATTCTGTTTCACTTTCGTTAGTTTGTTCATTTCCGTTGTCGTAAATAGAAAGATCTGGTTGTGCAATATCCAGATCGAGCAGATCCTGTCGTCGTGTTACGTGTAATGCGCCCGCCTCTGACACAATGCGTGCACGTTGCTCAAGAAGATTAGCAATGTATTCGCAGCTGAACGCCTGATACGTGAATGCATCTTCAATGGCACGTGCGACTTTATCTGTTCCGTAAATTTCAGATAATGCTACAATCTGGCGCATGTGGTGGCGCGGATTCATACGCCTTTTTGTAAGTTCCTGGTAGTAGCATTCTGCTTTATGGGAGAGCTTGAGAAATTGCATATGTAATCGTTGTTCGCGAGCTGTACGGCGTTGCTTGAGCAGCTCCTGGGGATGATCAGGGTGTTCGAAATCCTGATTTCTATCGTAGCTGCGAGAGTGCTGTGCAACCAGATTGTTCTCATGATAGAGACAAATGCGGTCCATATATGCTTTGAGGGTTAACTGCATGGAAGCAAGCTTTGCGGGAACCGAATAGTTGTTACCATCAAAGCTGACCCTGAAACGATTTGTTGCACGGACAGGTTTGATCAGTGCGGTATCATAAGGTATTGCAGGAAGTGGGGTCATTGCTGGTATTTCTGTTTTAAAGAGCTCTATTGGCTGTTTCTGTGTCGTTCCATGGATACGTACATTAGCGATTTCATCCAACCAGACTCTTCCGGCAGGATTTACTGCTGAAAAATCACCTATGTTTAATCCTCCAAGGAAGTTCTTTTTGATATATCCCACAGCATTTTCAACACGTCCTTTTTCATTACCTTTGGCTACATTACAAGCGCGTATTTTGAATCCGTAGTGGTTAGCACAGTTAAGATAACGTGGATTAAAAACCGGTGCTTCTCCGACCAATCGTTTCAGAACTGCACTTTTAAGGTTATCAACCATAATCGCTCCGGGAACTGCGCCAAAATACTCAAAAGCATTGCGGTGACAACCAAGAAATTGTTCCATCGTTTCTGATACGGTAAATTCCACATACATCATGCGACTGTGACAAAGCACCATAACAAAAAAGCTCAGGCGTCGTTGTGTTGATCCAACTTGCACCGTTCCAAACTGCCCCCAATCCACCTGTGCGCATTCGCCTGGTTCAAAATGCAAGGTTAAAAAAGCTTTCTCTTTACGAGGACGCACTTTGGCGACAAACATTCGTACTGTTGTTATCCCGCCATCGTATCCCATCTCTTTAATGCGCTGCAATATCTGGATGCAGCTGTAAGGATATATTTCTAGCCATCGGATGATGTGCGCTTTGTAGGGATCGAGTTTACTAACTTGCTGGGTAGAAATCCGTTGGTGATAACATTTTTCATCAATCCATTTCTGCACAGTTCTTTCATCAATGCCAAGTACTGCTGCTATTTGGGAAACGCGCAGATTCTCCTGCTGTAATTGCAATATTTTACAGTATGTTTCATAGGGAACCATTACTTACCTCCCAGCGCTTGTCGCATAATATCACCAAATGAGATGAGTTCACCATTGGTTCGGTGAGCAGATGTTGAAGACGAAGCGGCTGGTTCAACAGCATACACTTCATCAAGGGATAATACCTGATAAAATGGACGACTATACGCAACCAAGCTTGCCGCGCAAAGCTCACCACGCAGTTGTGGAATCATGCAAACATCCACACTAAGATAATTGTGGATTGCCTCATCAGAATAATAACTCAACCCATCTGCATCACTGACGGTGACCAGAAACAAGTACAGTGCAAGTGATGAATGAGTGATACCGCAAATATGTTTGTCCCGCACAAGACGATGGTCTACCCAGCTGAATTGGCTGGGTATCCGGCGAAGACGATCTGAACAGAGAATGCGTTTTGCCATCATAACTATGGACTCCTTTCAAGAGTTGGTGATTTGATAGCAGTGCCAAGAATGTCCTGTCCAGAATCTATAAAGCGACGAACGGTTTGGACTATGTCATCTTGTAACGTAATGCCGGTTAAAGAGGCTATAAGTCCTATAAATAGAGCGGGTTGCGGCAAACAGAGATCTTGTAACGTACTGAAAACTGAGATTTCTTCATTTTTTATATCTTCTTTATTTTCAATTCTTTGTGAATTTAAGAAATCTTGTAACGGTTCGGCTGGTTTTTTCCTGGTGTGTTTACAATAGTCAGGGTGCTCTTTTCGCCACCTCTGCACCCGCTCAACGTTGAATTTACCACTGTAACATCCTTCACCTTTACTCGAAGATACCCATCGTCGCTGGGCGGCTGCTTTGCTGGCTTTGCGACACTCTGGTTTTGAGCAATACTTTTGATGATGTGAATTCCTTGGATCTGGGTGAAATAACTTATTGCAGTGTAAGCATTTATGCTTCTTCCTATTATTGACTCTTGCAGTAGATTGATTACTTCCCAATACACAATTCCTTTTTTGCGATCTCGATTTGAATGCAAAAAAGAAAATGAAGAAAAAGAAGAAGAGAAGAAAATAGGTTTTAATTATTTTTTTGAAGAAAAAACAGGAAGAAAATATACAATTTCAAACTGATGAATCTATAGCAGTATTAAATTGGTGCCCGCAGGATCTTCAGAAATATCTTTTATGGCTTGTTCAATCTTGTTTAAAAAGTCCCCTCCGAGTCCCGGTGCTTGTAACTCATAATAACGTGCCGCATCCAACATTTCCAATTCTGCCGGATGAAGAAAACGCACTATCTTTTTCATTTAATTGCAGTCCGTGCTGCCTTGAGGGCATCTCGAGCGGAACGCGCAGGAATTTTCCCTTTCTGATATTCATTGTATCTCCGCTCCGCTTCTTCAAGCCATAATTGTTCAATTTCCGATTCCTCCAGGGAATCAAGGCTCAAAATAAGCCGTTCAGCAAGAATAGCACGATCTTTAGGTGCTAATTTCAGTGCATTTGCTTCGCATTGTTTTAAATTCAGTATGAAAATTAAACTCGAAAATATGTCAATCCACCGGCAGCTTCGCATTTTTCATCGCTTTCCAGAGGTTGATCTTCCGACGGTGATTCACCTTCCATTGCCCAACCAGACGGGCATATGCATCGGGGCTTAAATCGAACAACACTTTTACCCATGCTACAGAATGCAGATAATCGCTGCTCGATGTCGCCGGGTCGGGAATGATATACGCAACCTGCTCTTCAGTCAGCGCCTTCATGATTCGATGCCCAAGATTAAAGGTTTCTTTTGTCATGAATCCTCCTGTTTTTAAATTCAAATTTGCTATATTTTAACTCGCACAACATAATCACCAACTAAAAGATCCTACATTCTTAATAGTGGAAGATAATCATCCTCTAATAGCATATAAGTATCTAATTTCTCCAGATAATCACCATCTAAAAACAGATAGCTTTATTATAAAATGACATAATTATCAATTCGTAGCATATAATTATCAAATAGCAAATCTTACTGATCAAAGAAGAATACATAAATATATAAAGATAATACATACATATATACTTTAACGACATACTAATATCGTACTATGAACCTAACTATGTAATAATATAACATACTTATTAAATTGTAATTGATATATATTTACTTAAATCAGATATATATATCAGCATCTTTTCACTCTTAATGGGACAAACCATCATGAAAAACAGTTACGCATACATTATCTCCAGACGCCTGCTTAAAATGATCGACGAATCAGACACTTGTGAATTTCCTCCGTTTGGTGAAGTTGCCGGAAAACTGAATGTCTGCCAGTCAACGGTTTCAAAAGCGGCGAATATTCTAAAAAATGAAGGTATTCTGTCGGGAGGAAAGGGACAAC
>DATAMG010000054.1:0-35974 GCA_036260705.1 Chitinispirillaceae bacterium
AAACAGTGATCTTTACCGGGCAGGACAGTTTAATGTCAGATCCACTGCACGGGAGCTTTTTGTATCATTATGCAAAAGCAAGTACGAATTCAGCGGTGCCGATACAGCCAGATATCTAAGGGTTACCGATGCAGCGGTTTCCAAAATGATCACCAGATTCAGAGATGTTGAGAATAAGAAGTACCTTATGGACAGAGTGATGGAAGAAATTACCTGAAAAACAATTTGTATGTTGAAAATACGTTTATTAGGTTTATTAAAAATTCTACTTAAAAAAGTGGACAGTTTCTTTTTTTCCCCTTTAAAATGTTGTGTGTCGATAGAGGAGCCAAATTTGCAGTTTAATAATAAAAATTAATGATTAATCATAAAAAATTTGTTACGGATAATATACACTGAAGCAACCTGAATTGCATATGTTAATTATTTCTGGAACATATATTAACCCGGAGATAAATTTGTTTCACTTTGTGCTTTCAAAATCTTAAATCTAAAATCTCAAATCTAAAATTAACCTCACCATCCAGGAGCCAGGAAAAAACCCCAACTCCATCCCGTATCGTTTCGCTGGAATGGATATGCTGCATAAATTTGTAAGACCAGTATACCAAAGAGATTGAATCTGGTTGCCGCACCGGCACTAAATACCGGAACACGCCTTTTGGTTTTGGCATTAAGCTCCGGTACTGGTCTGGAATTTTTAGTCCAGGCAACTCCTCCATCCAGAAAAGCCACCAGATCGGTTGGCAGGTAAGGAAAATTGAAAATACCAAACTGCTGGGTGCCTAATATTGGAAGACGTGCCTCGATATTTATAACCCCTATTCTTGAGCCCAGAAGACGATTGAATTCAGGGCAGCTCTCCTCATCTCCCTCTTCGGAACATTCCGCCAGATTAAAGGAATAGTAATTATAACCTCTTATCCAGGTCTCATTTCCCACAAAAAATTCGGATAATCGCTCATCCTGGGAATCGCGAAGATAGCGTCCGTAGTGCAGGAAACGAAATGCCAGGGTGAGAGGATTGAAAAGGAAATACTGTCGATAATCGGCCAGAATAGTTCCAAACTGAAGAGATCCCAGTGATTGTTGGTATTCCAGACGGTACCTGCGTCCACTTACTGGGCCGGTAAAGCCGAAAAAGGAGAAATCGCCTACATAACCAAGTGATGCCTGGAACATATTCAATGAATTTGGTTCATCCTCAACCAGATTGTGACGATCTATTATGCTGTTGCCAATAACACTAACCTCTTCAGACTGGTAATCATAGCTTATTCTTCCAAATCCGGCAGTAAACTCCAGTCTGCGATTAATAGAGAAAGGAAACTGTAGAATGGAGTAGATCTCATTGTCATACATTCTTTGATCTGTTAATACGACTTTCTGAACTTCTCTGACTTCACCATTGACAGTAGCAGTATCGTTGCGAACCTCGGCAGTGGTAGCCATATATGGAATCCGGCTCATTACAAAACCCCAATTGGGACGTTGCTTCTGGTTAAGGTAAAATGCTTCGCCACCAAAATCTCTGAATCCCCCGTTTATCTGGGCCCCAAGCCCCAGTACATGATTTCCCAGAAGATCAGTGAACAGGAAGGAAACACCACCGGCAAATCCTATCCCTATAGGGTCTGCAGCGGCGCCTACAAAAAGATTTCCAACATATAGAAGGCGCAGTTTTGGGTTATATTTCAGGACTGTAAAGGATGAATCTGAGATCATGCCTTCAGCCGGGTGTTCCAGATAGGTATCAACAATGGGGTTTTTGTGAACTGATGGTGGTAACTTAATGTTTTTGTAATAGACATCCTGTGATGAGGGTATATATTCTTGGGTGAGAGTTGGTGGTTGAAGGATATTGATTCTGTAGTTTGACTTTTCAAAGACACTGAAAGCCAGTTTACCGTTTTGTGAAGCAACTGAAAGTGCGGGGGCCAGCTCTGTGAGGCCGCATATGCCGGTAGCGATATCGGTGACTTTAAAAAAAGATGATGACTGAAGAGAATAACAGTAGATGTTGCTGTAACCATCAGGATCTGAGATAAAATAGACAAATTTACCATCGGGGGAGAATTGCGGATTGATGTGTTTGGCCCATTGAGCAACATAGATAGTTTTGATTGTATTATCGTTTAAATTGAAAAGAGCAATTCTTGGTGCAGCATTGTAATGTGAATCTGGGCCTGTCTGCTCGGGTTTATCTGTAATGTAAAGAAATGAACGGCCGTCTGGTGCCCATGAAGGCATGAGTTCTGCATAATGGTCATTAGTGAGTCTCTGAAGATTTTCATTGATGATATCGTAAATAAAAAGATCACAGAAAGCTTCCTGTGTTGCAGCAATAAGAAAACTTTTGCTATCAGGAGACCAGTCAATCTGCAAAAGATCGCCGAGTTCTTTGAACTGGATAGTTTTTTCGATTCTTC
Organism: Chitinispirillaceae bacterium; assembly: GCA_036260705.1. Lineage (GTDB taxonomy): Bacteria > Fibrobacterota > Chitinivibrionia > Chitinivibrionales > Chitinispirillaceae > JAAYPC01. The sequence goes on from DATAMG010000054.1 coordinate 2,430, forward strand.
CCTTTTTTACATTGAAAATGGCAATAGCATTATCTCCATTTTTAAAAACAGGGAGAGCTATTTTTTGGCCATCCGGAGACCATCTTCCTGATGAATTTACAAAACGTAAGGCTTCAAAATGTTGATCGGTCTGTGTGCTTACCAGTTTATTAATTACTTTTCCGCTATTGGCATCTGCGATGAACAGATCGATGGAAAAGAGATCTTTTGATGAGAAATAAGCGATATATTTTCCATCAGGACTCAGAGCTGGAGAGAGATTGATGGATGCGTTGTCTATGATTCTGGTACCGGTTTCAGATGGTTTTTTTTTCTTTATTACAGCATCTTTATAATATTTGTTTATAGTTGACAGCCAATCAGCTGAGATGGAATCGACAGCTTTTCCCAGAGTGAAGCCAAAACCCTGATACCATCCATTCTGCAAAACTGATTCGAAAAATGGATTAATTATTTCATCTCCATAATTGCCTGCGATAAAAGCCCAGAGTGCATGACCATAGCGATAGGGGAAATAGGTGGGATTTTTTCCGAGTATCTCAATTGATGGTACGTTTTCAAATAGAACCGCATCTCTCATCCACATGGAGGTAAGGGGAGCATAAGTACCTATGGAAAGGTATTCTGACATACCCTCAATAAACCACAGCGGCACCTGTTCACCACCGGTTATTCCAGCATTAGAGCTTCTCATTATGTCATAATGAAAGGCGTGAACCAGTTCGTGGCCAAGCACATGATTATTTTCTGAGTAGATACCGGTAAGAGGGATTACGATGCGATTCATAAAGCCTTCGGTAACGCCACCTATTTCCTGAGTCAGCTGTTCGCCTATAACATTTGTCTGTTCAAAATGTGCATGGTTTTCATATAAAATAACCGGTTGCTTATCGGGCAGCGGTCTTTGGAAAATCAGTTTATAACGGTTATACCATCGTTCAAGCATTGTAGCAGCATCCTTTGCTGCAGCTTTTTCGGAAGGATAAAAATGAATATTAAAAGAGGGGGTTTTGAGTATTTTGAAGTCAAAATTATCATATTGAACTTTGTTCCTTCCGAAATAATCGGCAGAAAAGGAATTTAGCGATAAAATCAAGGAAAAAAATATAATGATACTGCTTTTCATAGATTAACTCCTGCTGAGAGTTCAGCCAACAATGGATGAATCAAAATGTATGCCAGTGTAAATTTTTCCAGGCATGTTTATTGCCCTTAAGTTTTTTATACAGCAGGAGGTTTAAAGATGTCCAGAAAACCGGGCAGCAATGTTAATGGAAAATCTTTTAGTTTGCAGATGATTGAGACTGTGTGGAACAAGGGGGTAATAGTACCAGGAATAAATCCATCTGAAAAAAGAAAAGACAGCTGTGGAGCCTATATAGAGCGAAACCAATACAATGTAAATCAGGATAATGGTACTGGGTGGGAAATAGATCATGTAAAGCCGGTGTCACTGGGTGGAAATGACGATATAAGTAATCTTCAGCCACTTCAGTGGCAGAATAACCGCAGTAAAGCAGACAATTATCCGGGTGATGTGTGTTCAGAAGAGGCAGAGGCGGGGTAGGTAGTAGATACAAGGTAGATACAAGATACAAGGTAGATACAAGGCATGCCTTGTATCTACCTATCCAGGATGTCTACAATGCGGCCTTTTTGAGCAGCTTTTCCCACCACCACTGGTTTTTGAGGTACCATTGGATAGTCTCTCTGATACCCTGTTCAAAAGTAACTGAGGGTGTCCAGCCAAGTTGATTTTTGATCCAGCTGGCGTCAATGGCATAGCGACGGTCATGGCCAGGTCTGTCTTTTACGAAAGTAATCAGAGACTGTGGCTTGCCCAGTTCTGAACAGATTAGCTTGACAATATCGATGTTGTGCCATTCATTGTTTCCACCGATATTGTATACATTTCCTGGTGTCCCGGTTTCCAGAACTTTTTTAATGGCTGCGCAATGATCTGTAACAAAGAGCCAGTCTCTGACATTTTTACCATCGCCATAAACCGGCAGCGGCAGATCCCGTATTGCATTGGTTATGGTAAGGGGAATAAGTTTTTCAGGGAACTGATATGGTCCATAATTATTTGAGCAGCGGGTAATTATGGAAGGAAAATTATATGTTTCAAAATAAGCCCTTACCAGAAGGTCACTGCCAGCTTTGGAAGCGGAGTAAGGGCTGTTTGGTGTAATGGGAGAATTTTCGGTGAAATATCCGGTAGGTCCCAGACTTCCGTAAACTTCATCTGTGGATACATGAACGAATCTTTTTTTATCGAAATTCCCCTGCCAGTGTTTTTTTGCTGTTTGCAGCAAAATCTGGGTTCCCAGAACATTTGTTTTTACAAACGCTTCCGGGTGAGTGATGCTTCTGTCTACATGAGATTCTGCGGCAAAGTGTACGACCGCATCGAAATCGTAGTTATTGAACAGTTCTGTAACCAGACCTGAATCATCTATGCTTCCTTTTACAAACACATATCCGGGGTTACTTTGTACGGTTTTCAGGTTATCAGGATTCCCTGCATAGGTTAAGACATCTAGATTGATAATCTTGCAGTCGGAATCAAAATTGAGAAAATGCTGAATGAAATTGGAACCAATAAAGCCGGCACCACCTGTCACAAGTATTTTTTTCATAATTCAACTTTCGTTTTATTTCGCTTCTATTTACATTTTAATTCATCTATAAGAAATGATTGAAATGCTTCTTTCCAGTTTTTCATTATGTTGAGATCAAGTTTTTTCAGATGAGCATTTTCCAAAACGCTGTAGAGAGGACGTGGTGCCGGGCGGGGAAATGCTTCTGTGGTACATGGAAGCAATTGCACATCAATACCGGCGGCTTTTACGATTTCAGATGCAAAATCATACCAGGTACAAAATCCTTCATTTGTGCTGTGAAAAATCCCATAGTGGGGTTGATCTATCATTTTTAATACCTGGGCACAGACTTCCCTGGTGTAGGTAGGTGTCCCAAACTGATCGTTAACCACAGTAAGAGGTTGATTTTCCAGCATTTTTTTATGGGCAATGCTTCTTATTGTCTTCACGAAGTTATTTCCGTGGATGCCATAGAGCCATGCGATGCGGAAAATCTGAAACTTATCGCAATGAGATGCAATTAGCTCTTCACCTTCCAGTTTTGATTTTCCATATACGGTTTGAGGCGAAGCCTTATCATCTTCCAGATAAGGGGAGGTTTTCTTACCATCGAAAACATAATCTGTGCTTATATGAATCAATACTGCGTCTATTTTTTTTGCGGAAACAGCAATGTTTTGGACTCCCTTTGCATTAACTGCAAATGCCTGTTGCTGATGAGTCTCGCAATTGTCGACAGCGGTGTAAGCCGCGCAATTTATAATAAAGTCAGGTTTGAATTTGAGAATACATTGCTGAGTCATTTGGGGATCGGTGATATCAATATCGGGAAAATCGATTTCTGAGACATTATAACCTGCCTGCTTACTCAGTAGAACCATATCCGTACCGAGCTGACCCTTGGAACCTATTATCAGAAGAGATTGTTTTTTCATTTTACCTTTAAAATTTCTTTACATTTTTCCAGAATCGGTTCGAAGCAAACCTGTTCACCACGTTTAACCGGTCGAACCGGGAGGTTGTGTTCTACATATTTCCAGTTACTACGAGCATTAAATTTACCATATTGTTCCATCAATTCAAAAGGCAAAAAATTAGTTTCGGTATTGGTCAGTATCTGTTCTGCCAATACCAATGACATTGAAATGGTTTTGGATCGGAATCCATTGAAAAGACTTTCGATCAACCTGGATTGCCTATTGCCGCAATCTTCGACTCCGGAAATGGATGGAGAGAGAAAAAGCATGAGATTTTTACCAACCAGCTTTTGAGGTCCCATAGACAATTTGAGTATGGAGGCTGCCTTTTCATCGATACTGGTTTGAATTCCCCCCAATGCACCAGCAGTACGGATAATATCATTTTTATCAAAAACACAGTATTTTGGGATACTCAAATCCAAAATACGCTCCAGGAAAGTGCTTACAAAAACCGGTCCACCATAGAGGTATGCCTGACTGATGGTGGAGATACCCTGAGAGAAATGTTCGATTAGTAATTCAGGAGCAATTCGTATCAGGTGAAAATCGCTGGTCTCGTATTGAATACTAATTACATAAAAGACTGTGGGGGTTCCACAGAATAGAAGATTAAAGGGCATAAGTCTGGACATGTAGTTAATTTTTTCGCGATTAAGCTGAGAGAACCGGTCGTTGGCATTTAAGTCGGAACTAAGTCGTGTTACTTCAAATGGTCTTCCATCTTTATAGACAGTAACTGATTGTCCGGAGATCAGATTAATGGCTTCACTGTTATCAGAACGTTCCAGAAGTATCAATCCATCCATCAGATTTACCTGAATATAATCACTGTGCACATCAACCAGAAAATCAGCTCCTGAAGCACCCACCGCAAGCGTTGCGCAATGAGTCATTATACGAAAAATCTCTGATTCTTTTTTGGTATAAACGGTTTTATACCAGCATGTACCTGATTTCTGGAAAAGCTCTACTGTATTCCGGTCATTTTCCATTTCGCCGATTTTATCAAAAGTAAGTTCAGAAAAGTTATCGATATCTATTCTGGAATTGGCACCGATGGAGATTTCTGCCTGGGAGGATGCTTCGGTTAGAATACGGTCGCCTTTTGAAATGAGCAAACCTTCATGCTGTGCAGTATTTCGACCGTCACGGGCAACTATATTTATTTCCCCAAGATAAAATTCCAGACGGGCCACTAATTTATCGGTCATATCCACAGCATTTTCCAGTGTACCCACATTGACAGTTGCATCTTCATCGAGTTGCTTTGACAGATAAAACCCTGAAAGATCGGATGTGGGACGAATGCCGGCGACTTTGAGGATTTCAAAGTGTGTAGTTCCTTGGGGTATCTGGTAGATACCGGGTTTTCTGACATTACCATCCACACTCACCTTTATGGACTGATATCCTTCAATCTTTGCTGAGGGGCTCAAATATTTATAGAGATAAAAAAACTGCCAGCAGATTGCTGCTGATAGCATTATGTAGACCGATGAAATAATGATTTTTTTAATGAATTTTCCCGGCATATTTACCTGCGATTCCAAAAAATTATTTCTTCCTGGAAATTGACTTTTCTCTGATAATTTTCCATCCTCTATTACCTGAGTGCCAGATAGTAGTAACTGAACTGGTGATACTATCTCCGTCAGATACTTCAATCAGATCAAGAGAAATCTCCTGGTAAGTACTATCATTTCTGTTATAGAAAGCATTGACCAGGTTAAAAACTGTACCCTTTTTCTGTTCTGAAAATTGCTTAATTGTCTTCTGCCGCCATTGATCAAATCTTCCGGCAGGAAAAGTAAAAAGCGAATCGTTGTAGAAATTCAGAAATCTATCTATATCTTTATCAGATTTCGCTTTCAACCACATTTTGATACTATCATCAAGATTGACTGTTTTGGGGCTTTTGTCTGGTGGTAAAGTCCAGGATTCAGTTTTATCTGAAAGTTTATTCTGAGGTATGGCCATATCAGAAAAACTGTTTGTAACAGTATCTTTTGTGCTGTTTTTTGAATCTCCAATCCCTATGTACTTAATAGAGTCGATTGGTTCTTGATGAGTAGCTTCAAACCAGATTCTTAATCCAGTAATCAATAGAAGAGCAAAAAGAAGTACCCAGAATCTCTTCCTCATTGTAATTAATCTGATTAACTGGCTCAGAGCAGCAATATATTTTGGAAAAGCAAATACTGCGCAGCTGATTTTGTTTTTCAATTTGTTTTCAATCTGTAATCCCAGTTTACGAATCGAAAAACGTGATTCAGAAATATCTTCTTCGTAAGTATATTTGTATGAATAATACCCATAATACCCGTAATAATACGGATAATAGTTTTTAGCATGGGAAACACCATTGAGAATGCCGCCATAAAGTTTACATCCAATACGTTTGAGCTGGTTTTTTGCCTGCTTTGCTGCTTTTAACGGTGTCCAAAGAGCCCTGGCTACAACCACACAACAATCCATCTTGGGTGCCATAGTAATGGTATCGCTGACCGGAAGAAGTGCCGGTGAGTCAAATATGACAATCTCAGCTTTGGTCTTAAGATCTTCAATTAAAAGATCAAACCGGATGGTTCCCAGAAGTTCTGCCGGATTGTGGGGACGCTCTCCGGATGTAACAATGAAGAGATTAGGGTATCGGGTTGATTTAATTATTTGATCAACAGTTGCTGTTCCCATGAGATAATCGGCGACACCTGTCTGTTTTGGAATAGAAAATAGTGAATGCATTTGTGAACGGCGCAGATCTGCATCGATAAGAATTACATTTTTTCCGTCAAGAGCAAAGGTTATCGCCAGATTGGCGGCAAGAGTCGTTTTGCCTTCACCCTTAACAGCACTGCAAACCATAAAAGTCTTAAGCTCATGAGCTGCTGCGATATGTTTAAGATTGGCTCGCAGAGCCCTGAATGGTTCCAGAATGGTTTTAGTCAGATCTGTTGTTTGCTCAATAAGAGCCTGTTCTGCTTCGATCTGGGGTACGATACCTAAAAGGGGCAATTCCAATTGCTTTTCGATATCTGTAGGGTCTTTGAGGCTTTGGTCCAGGTATTCGATTAAAAATACCAGAGCTATTCCCAGAATTAATCCTATCAGAATGCCTACGATGATATTGGTAAATTTAACATTTGATAAAGCAGTAGTAGGAGTTTGAGCCAGCTCAAGTAGTTTTAAATCCGATTCCTGCGAATCACGTTTGATTTTGGCTTCTTCATATTTGGTTTTAAGTAGTCTGAGGGTTTGTACCACTGATTCGGTTTCTCTTTGCAGGTTGGCATACTTTTGTTCGAGTGAAGGTTGCTGAAGCAGATCTCTGTTTAATTTGTCTATAATCTGTTCCTGAGCAATCCGTTTAGCTTCCAGAGCAGCTTTTTCTATGGTCAGATTGATCAAATCCTGAAGTAATGCCTGCCTGATGGGGTTTTTAACCAGTGTTTTACTTGCAGCATCTTTTGAAATGCTATCTATGGCTGCAGTTTTGAGCTTTTCTATCTGCTGCTTGAGCATTTTCACTTTGTAATGTTCTGCACTGTATTCTGCAGTAGAAGTATTTAATTCCAGTTCAAGATCTGCGATTTTAGTTTGAAGAGGATCTTGGTAAGTAATAGATTGAACTATATCATGATCCTGGAGATTTATCTGAGAGTTAAGGGCGGAAAGTCTTTCCTTGCTTTCCAGAAGAGATAGCTGGGTCTTCTGAAGGGCCAGTTCCATTTCGGAGAGTTTGGAAACAATCAGATTGGTTTCACTGGACAATTGGACCATCTGATTCTCTTCTTTAAAACTGCGCAGGGCATTTTCTTTCGAATCAAGCTCAGCCTGCAGTTTGTTAATCTGTGTTTCGAATTTGAATATGAACCTGGTCAGTTCCTGAGTATTGACCTCACGACGATAATCGATATAGGTTCTGCAAAGTTCATTGAGTACATCTCGTGCAGTATCCGGGTTGGGGTATTTGAAGCTGAGTTCTATGATATCATTTTTATTGCCATCCGTTTCCCCCGGCCTGATGGTTAAACGAGGACTTATAGCATTTTCAGAGATTCTATTATCAAGATTTTGTGAGACAATGCTAAGTACGGTATGCGATTTAAGCAGTTCCAGATGGGTACTGAAAATTTTATCTCTATCAATATAATATCGGTACATGTTGGCATCACCTATCATTTCCTGATCACCAGGGCGAAACAGCAGGCGGGCATTGGCAATATAGTACTTGTCACCTGATAAAAATTTGTAAACTGATAAAAGTGCCATAATCAGCATGGCAGCCAGTACAATATTTCTTCTTCTTATTATGACACTGATATATTTAAGCGGATCAAATTCCTCTTCTTCATCTTCATCAGTACGAATTGTATTGGCTGTATAGTTATGGATAGGGGCTGGTGAGCTTTGGGGAACTTGAGATACTTTTTCAGTAGAAGGTGTTGAACTGACATTGTTGTTATGATGATGTTTAACCTTTGAAATAACCGGCTGATCAGGCAATTTTGATGGAGAGTTAACTTTATCAGATAATGGCTCGGTATCAATTGATTTGTCAGTTGGAAAAAAAGGTGATTTTCTTTGATGATAAATTTCAGAGTTACTGTCTTTAGTATCAGCAGGCCTGTTCTGTATAATTGAATCAGGTGGGCTGTTTTCCTCGTTTATTTTTTGAATTATTGCGCCAAGGCTGAATTTTTTTTTACTCATCAGCAGTGTTCCTGCAGATCGTCTATTATTACCTGAATGTCTTCCCGGGAGATTTCGTTAAGATTTTGTGCAAAGCCGTAGTTCAGGGCTAATTTGCATAGGCGGTTAATTTCTCTGGGAACACCACCGGTATTGCGAAAAATTATCTCTTGTCCCAGACTGGTAAAAAGAGTGCTTTTTTGCAGGCCGGCTACCCTCAACCTGTGCTGTATGTAACGTAAAGTATCGTTATAATCGAGATTGTTAAGATGAAATCTGAGAAAAATCCGCTGGTCTACCTGTTTTAAACGACGGATTTTTTCCCGCAGTTCAGGTTGACCAACAAAAAAGATGGTAAGGAAGTTTTCTGTTCTGGAGAAGTTATTGGTCAGGTTTTTCAATTCATCCAGAACAACATCTTCTAATTGTTGAGCTTCATCAAAAATAAGTACCAGATGCCGTTTTTCTTCATAAAGCAGGATCTCCAGCTTTTTTTTAAACAATTGGAAAAGCTGATATTTATCGTTTCGTGATGGAGTTTCCATTTCTTCGACCAGTGCAAGCCTGGCATCCTTAAAGGTTATCCGCTGTAATATTTCGAATAGAAGATCATTAAAAGTAAAATTGCAGTAATCAAAATTTATGACTTCAAAATTATGACTGGGAAGAGAATTGATCAGTACATTTTTAGTAATGGTTTTGCCTGAGCCGACTTCACCGGTTAAAAGCCCCATGCACATATTGCGATCTTTGATCAGATATAGCAACCGGTCAAGCGCTTCACGGTGATCATCGCTTTCAAAAAAGAATCTGATATCGCAGAGTTCTTCAAATGGTTTTTCCTTGAGATTCCAATGTTCCAGATACCCCATCAGGTCAACTCCCCGGAGATAGAGATTAAATTCTGTGTCACAGCCTCAAAACATTCTCGGGTTTTGGATGGCTCCTCATTGAGCATAAAGGGCCGCATTTCTTTTATAGAAGTTCTTATTTCAGGTGCATTCAGTATATATCCAATGTAATAAAGATTGATGGAGAGATATTTTTTTACCATTTCGGCAAAACGGGTTCCAATTTTTATATCATCTGCACTCTTAACCATATTAAGTATCAGAAAACTGCGGCGATTATGAAGCCATTCTGTTAAAACAGTGACTTCATTTGGATAATTATTTTTCAGGAAATTAAGCAGGTCATTGACTGTAATAAATCCATTTTTACTTTCCGGGTCAGTAAAATTGCGGATAATGCTTTGCAGAGTGGGGTTTCCTGTAAATAATCGCACCATCCCTCTGAGAATTCCGTTCTTGAGGTAACCATATGCATTCTCAATCGAAGTAGGAAGCCCATCTGTTACAATGATCCCATTGGGAAATGCCGCAAAAAAATCGGTTACATGATAACTGCTGCCGGCACCCAGGTCTACCAGAATAAAATCTGCTTCCATTTTGCGAAGGTTATTGATAATTTTTTGTTTTTGAGCGAAATTTGGATTTGCCAACTCAAGAATGTCACTTGCGCCACTGATTAACCAGCTTTTTGCAACGATAGTGGGAATTGCTACATCATTGAGATTTTTAAATGTGCCTTTAATAAAGTCCTGAAGCCCTCTTTTAGGACGTCTGAGCCCCAGGCATAAATGCAAATTTGCACCGCCAAGATCTGCATCTATAAATCCCACAGAGAAGCCTTTTTGACAGAGAGTTGTACCTATATTTGCAGTTATGGTGCTTTTGCCAACACCTCCCTTACCGCCACCTACTGAGATTATTATTGGATCTTTCATGATCAGAATTGTTTGTAAAACTGCATTTTTAACGGGAACTGATGTTGTTAACGGTTAATACAATTTGAAAAGATAGACTGACAATGGTAAGAATAGTGCTGATCACTACCCATGGTACTTTTAAAGTTTCTGGTACATACATGGTATCTCCAGGATAGAGCAAATATTTTTTATTATCATATTTTGTTGAAGCACCCCAGAGTTCACTTAAATTTGCTGTAATTACAGAACCATCACTGCGTACAATCTTTATGAGTTTTGTTTTTGGGTTGGATAAACCACCACACATAGCCAGAGCTTTCATCATGTCTATTGGTTCATAAATCTGGTATTCACCGGAACGGGTAACCGCCCCTATGATAAAAATTTTGTTGGCAAAATAAGCCTCTATTGAAACTGAAACTACTGGATTGTTAACATAAGAGGAGAGCTTGCCCTGCATGATTTTAACCAGCTGGGCAGGGGTAAGGGTAGCGACATCGATTTCGCCTATAACCGGATAATTTATTCTACCATCTGGCCGTAGTTTATGACGTCCCGAAAATTCAGGGTGTTCCACAACGTTGATTGATATAACATCTCCGGCTTGTAATACGTATTCTTCGGCACGGCTATCAGTCATAATAATCAAAATTATTGTGCTTATATTTAAAAATGTTATGAACCAGTTAAATTGTTTTGACATAGATTTTCAATTAGAGTTTTGTATCCGGTTAAAACAATAGCTTTGAAAAACTATACACCTATTTACCGGCTAAGTCAACTGCTAAGTTTAATTATAACAATAAAATATGCAAAGCTTATGCATCTTACTGCGTTGCACTTTTTAAGAATGTGAAATCTTATTAAAAACTCAACAGTTGGAAAGCTTTTTCAAAAAAGAAGCAAAACTATGAATAAATATAGATAACCCGAAGGTACAATCCAATTATTTTAATATAATTATAAATCAAACAGATACAGCTGTTCTGTATTTGCAAATCATTGTTCTGCTGAATTCTCAGCCGGTGTGGAATAAATCGATGATCCGGAAGATGCCGCCGGAGATGTCTCTTCTACAGATGAGCCAGAAGATTCTGGAGATGGCGATGTTTGCACCTGTGGAGCCTGGGATGCCCGCGGCAGCTCTGAAACGACTGGTTTTGGATGGTATACTTTTTTTACTGGTGGTGGTTCGGGTCTTTTTTCTTCTTTTATGACAGCTGTTAATGTGGTGTCTTTAACTATCGAATCAATTTGGGTGCTGTCCGGTTTTTTTACCATAAAATTAAGGCTGGAATCAGAAACAGCTGCTTTTTTGATTGAACCTACTACAAAATTAAACTCTTTTTCTGCATGTCTGAAACCGATATGCATGGATGAATCTGTCGCATGCAATATTAGTAAAGATATCGATAGAACAATCAAAACTATGGTAATGATCAGAGCCAGTTTGGTTCTGGGATTACGCAAGAATTCCAGAACTTTTTTCCTCTTTTTCTTATTAAATTCAGAAGCTGTTCGTAAAAGATGTAATTGGATTTCCTTTAAGAAGTGATTTTGCTGGGCAACCAGATTTTTATCAGGAGTAAAAAGGGCAACTTCATCGGATTCATTGATGGAAATTTCTGAATTATTTTTAAACCATTCACTAAAATTCGTGGGGCAATTTCCTATGATTTTTCTGAATAGAACTGAGGAATCTGGTAGTATTTTTTCTACCGCATCATTATGAGTACTTCCATTATGACGCAAATTTAAATATTCGATCTCAAAATAGGGTGCAGCCAGAGAGTAAAAGGCAGCTACATCTCCTTTGGATGCTAACAAGATGAGTACTTCTTCGTTTGAAATGGCTGTATTTTTCATGGTATTCAAAAATACTACTGGTTTTATTCTGCTGCAACTAATTGAGATGAATACGCTTCGATATTGCAAAAATCGAAGCGAAATATTTATTATATCATTTCGGCAGGAACTTTTACATGGAAAACAAGACAGAAAAAGACCTTTATTTTATGCAAATGGCACTGGAACTTGCCAGAGAAGCCAAAGGAAGAACATTTCCTAATCCTGCAGTTGGAGCGGTAATCGTTTCCCAGGGTGAAATCGTGGGAAAAGGTGCTACACAATTTTATGGTGGTCCGCATGCTGAAAAGGTGGCTTTAGCGATGGCCAAAGAAAATGCAAGGGGCGCCATTTTATATGTAACTTTGGAACCATGCTGTCATTTCGGAAAAACTTCTCCTTGTACGGATGCTATTATAAAATCAGGAATTAGTAAGGTGATATTTTCGGTTAGAGACCCCAATCCTCTGGTGTCTGGAATGGGCGCTGCACAGCTTCTGCAAAATGGGATTGAAGTCTCAGAAGGATTGCTCCAGCAACAGGCAACAGAGTTAAATGAAGATTTTTTCTGGTCGATTCAAAAAAAACAGGCCTGGATTACTTTAAAGCTTGCTTTAACTCTTGATGGAAAAATAGCAGATAATGAGGGTAACTCAAAATGGATTACCGGAGCTGCTTCAAGAGAGTATGTGCATGAATTGCGCCGATGTCATGCCGCCATAGCAGTAGGAATTGGTACACTGGAGACAGATAATCCTCAACTTACAGTTCGTCATAAACAAGGGTATTTTCCTGCACGCATTGTTTTTTCTTCCAGTAACAAGGTTATTGAACAGAGCTACTTTTTCAAGCATTATGCAGATGCCAGAAGTGTGGTGGTAATAAACGGGGGAAATAATTGTGAGATTAAAAAAGAAGATGGTATTGAATACTGGTATACAGGGCAGTCCGATAAAGGGCTGGGGCTGCAAAGATTCGTAAAAATGGCGTATGAGCAACATCTTACCAGTATTTTTGTTGAGGGGGGCCAGCGTATTGCCTCGCAATTTCTGCAGGCCGGATTGGTTAACCGGCTGTATCTTTTTTACGGAAGTAAAATTCTTGGTGATGGCAAAAATGGAATCAGTTTTTCCAGGGGTTTGCCTATAGATGAATGCATCAGCTTAAAGTCCATCAAACAGCAGGTCTTTGATGAAGATTTTTTAATCAGTGGAATCCCTCAATATAACTTTATAAATAATATCCAGTCGGAAAGAATACCTGAATGATTAGAAATCTGCAATTTTTAACGGATTAAACCTTATTTCCAATTTTTTCTGATTGAGTTTTTTTTCTGATTAATTCTTATTACTGTCTTTTTGAAAAGATACTATACTGGTGAATAATAGATAACTGTTGCAAAAATATACTGGCTGGGAGTATTTTTCTGAGTTTTCAGATTAGGTCTGAATTAACCATCTGTGTTAAACCTAAATTCCGCAGTTGAGGTGGAAGCTTATGCGCCGCATTCAACTGCATATTTTTGGATCAAAGAGAAATGAATGTTTACCGGACTTATTGAATGTTTAGGAACTGTCAGTTCCATAAAACAACAGGGAACATCATCTGTAATAGCCATTAAGGCCGATTTGCCTGAGTTTGAGGTAGTTGAAGGTGGATCTGTAGCCATAGACGGTTCCTGTTTAACAGTTGAAAAGAGCAGTGGTGGACTGCTTTATTTTTCTGCTGTACGGGAAACGCTTTCAAGGACAACTCTCTGTAATATCCATGCCGGAAGAAAGGTGAATATGGAACGAGCCGTTCAGCTTGGTGGAAGACTGGACGGGCATATGGTATTAGGGCATGTAGATGGAATCGGAAAAATAGTATCTGATAATGATGTCGGTGGCAGTATACTGCGAACTATCCGGGTACCTGCGGAATTAAACAAATTCATGGCTGAAAAGGGATCTGTTGCCATAGATGGAATCAGTTTAACTATTGCTAAAGTTCAGGATGATCTGATAGTGATTTCTTTTATTCCTGTAACCATCAGTAAAACAACCATGGCACTAAAAAAAAGCGGGGATCAGGTCAATCTGGAGTGTGATGTTCTGGCCCGTTATCTTCACAGGCTTCTGGAAGGGGCCGATAAGGACAGTACACAGGGGACGCTGCTTTCTAAAATGGAAAGGTTAGGATTTTGAAAACTTTTAAGGATATAGAGCAGGTAATTGACGATTTTCGCAATGGTAAACTTATCATTATCGTGGATGATGAAGATCGTGAAAATGAAGGCGATCTTGCTTTAGCTGCAGAAAAGTGTACACCTGAGATGATCAATTTCATGGCACGTTATGGCAGAGGACTCATCTGCATTGCAATGGAAGGAAAACGTCTTGATCAACTTCAGATACCTATGATGGTTTGCAACAATACTTCACGGTTTGGAACTGCATTTACTGTATCAGTTGAAGCCAGTGAAGGTACTACTACCGGAATTTCTGCTGCAGACAGGGCTACCACTATCAGAAAGCTGGTTGATCCTAGTGCAGGCCCACAAGACTTCACAATGCCCGGGCATATGTTCCCTATAAGAGCACGCGATGGGGGAGTGCTGGTACGCTGCGGACAGACCGAAGCATCAGTGGATATCGCGCGTTTGGCTGGGCTGACTCCCGCAGGGGTGATTTGTGAGATTATGAATGAAGATGGTACTATGGCCAGAATGCCTCAGCTTATGAAATTCAGTAAAGAGCATGATATAAAGATTATCTCTGTAGCTGAACTGATCCGTTACCGCAGAACGCATGAAAAATTCGTTAAAAAAGTTGTTAATACACGTTTACCCACGGCATATGGTGAATTTGAGATTATTGCCTATGAGGAGGTGTTGACTGGTGCTGTACATGTGGTTTTGCAAAAAGGACCAGTTGACCCGAATGAACCGGTTCTGGTTCGGGTTCACTCGGAATGTTTTACCGGAGATATACTGGGATCATTTCGATGTGACTGTGGAGATCAGCTTAATACTGCAATGGAGGCGGTCAGTAAACATGGCGGTGTTATCCTCTATTTGCGCCAGGAGGGGCGGGGGATAGGATTGGCAAACAAACTTAAGGCATATGCATTACAGGATCAGGGATTGGATACTGTTGAGGCAAATGAGCAGCTTGGTTTCGCTCCTGATTTGCGCGATTATGGTATTGGTGCACAGATTCTTTCTGATCTGGGAATACGCAAAATCAGATTGATGACTAATAATCCCCGCAAAATTATCGGACTGGAAGGTTATGGTCTGGAAGTGGTTGAGCGGGTGCCCATAGAAATATCTCCCTGTAAGGAAAATGCTCGATATCTGAATACTAAAAAGGAAAAAATGGGTCATTTACTTGAGGGAGGACTGATATGTCAACCGTAGTGGAAGGGATGCTGAACGGATCGGGTAAAAAGTTTGCTCTTGTGGTGAGCAGGTTTAACGAGCTTATTACCAGAAAACTTTTAGAGGGTGCAATGGACTGCCTGATCAGACACAATGCAGACCATCAGGATATCACGGTTGTATGGGTTCCGGGTGCTTTTGAGATTGCACTTGCTGCTCAGAGGCTTGCAACTTCCAAAAATTATGATGCGGTAATCTGCCTGGGGGCGGTTATCCGGGGATCAACACCACATTTTGACTATGTGGCTGCAGAAGTATCCAAAGGGGTTGCACAAATAGGTCTCAGCGAGCGTTTACCGGTAATTTTTGGCGTACTTACTACAGATACAATCGAACAGGCTGTGGAAAGGGCTGGAACAAAAGCCGGAAACAAGGGTTGGGATGCCGCTTTGAGTGCTATCGAGATGGCTGATCTTTTCTCAAAACTGTAATGTACTATTTTGGAGTGCACTACGTACTCCTGTTTTAATTTGGAGTGACTTTTTTGGATAACGGAAAAATGATGGAAAAAACTCAGCTCAAAAATGAGGGAAATTTTAAAAACCGGCACCGCTCAAGGGAGCTTGCCCTTCAAACTCTTTACGCCTGCGAGATTGGTACCACTCAGGACTGGCAGAATACGCTGGAGCGGATTGCCGATGATGGTGCATTGCCTGCGGATGTAAAGAAGTATGCGCGGGAGCTGGTTTGTGCGACATTCGATTCTCTTGAACAGATCGATACCATTATTCAGGAGCGCGCGGCAAACTGGGAATTAAAACGTATGGCTGCAATAGATCGCAACATATTAAGGCTGGCGGTTACCGAGCTTAAAAATTATCCACAGGTTCCGGCTAAGGTAGTTATAGATGAAGCTGTGGAACTTGCCAAGACCTTCGGTACTGATGACTCCGGGAAATTTGTAAACGGAATTATTGATTCTATCCATAAAAAAATGAAAAAACAATCTGAAACGTCCGGAAAGGAAGGATCATCAAATGGAACAGATCCACTCGCGATATAATCGCATCTTTGCACTTGGGGTTTTCTTAATATCTTTTGTCATATTTGTCATGACTATGGCGCCTACGGTTGCATTCTGGGACTGTGGTGAATATATTTCAGCCGGACACACAATGGGTGTGCCTCATCCTCCGGGAAACCCTCTTTTTATGATTATGCTCAGAGTGTCAAGCATTCTGTTTTCCTTTTTCAAAGATGTGGGCTACAGGATGAATTTTCTTGTAGTTCTGTTCAGTGCCGGCACTGCAGCGATGATTTATCTGACTGTGGTCAGAGTGGTTATCTCCTTTTTAGGCATTCCGGACAATTCGTGGAAAAGAATAACCACCTACGTTGGTGGAGTCGTAGGGGGATTGTTTGCTGTTTCCGGGACAACATTCTGGTTTAGTGCAGTGGAGGCATCTGAAGCCAATCCGTCAATGTTTGTGGTTGCACTTTGTACCTGGTTGATTATGGTGTGGTCACAAAGTAAAGATCCCAAGAGGGACAAACTTCTTCTTCTACTGGTTTATGCAAGCTTTCTGGGTATCGGAATTCACATGTATTCCATGATTGTTCTTATTCCGGTTTTTCTTTTCATTATGCTCACTGACAAAGAAAAACTACTTGACTGGAGATTATGGCTTACTACCATCGCTGTTGGTATTGCCGTGAAAGATCTCAACCTTTTCATGTGGACTGGTGGAGCTGCAGTGGTGGTTACTGCTGTAATGGCTCTTATGGAAGGAGCCAATCAGAAGAAATGGCGTTTCTGTTTCTGGATTGCAACTCTGGCCGTGGTTGGATTTTCATCGCATCTGTATATACCTATTCGTTCCTCTCTTAATCCTATTATCGATGAAAACGATCCTCAGACAGTTACAGCTTTTAATGACTATCTGGCCAGAAAGCAGTATGGATCAGAAGATATGATTTCCAGAATGTTCTGGCGCCGTGCAAGCTGGGGACATCA
Source organism: Chitinispirillaceae bacterium (assembly GCA_036260705.1). Classification (GTDB taxonomy): domain Bacteria; phylum Fibrobacterota; class Chitinivibrionia; order Chitinivibrionales; family Chitinispirillaceae; genus JAAYPC01. The sequence continues at coordinate 19,690 of DATAMG010000054.1, forward strand.
GTTTGGTATTGAAGGGCATATGGGTTATGGTGGTTTTCATATGACTCAGTTCTTTCAGTTCAAACCTACCGACAACCAGGAAAATTTTGTAGTTACTGAGTCTGCCGGTTTTGCAAAACTAATTGTTTATCTGCTTCCCACATTTTTCATGTTGTTTGGGTGGTATCATGTTTATAAGAGAAACAGAAATGTGGGGCTGTTTTTAATTACCCTCTTTATAATGACATCTGTGGTGATGGTACTTTACATTAATTTCTCAGATGGAACCAGACCTGAATTGAGGGATTATCAATACTGGGTGAATAATGGAAAGCCGGGACCGATGCCGGTTGTTCACCGTGAGGTTAGAGTCCGTGATTACTTCTTTGCAGCTGCATTCATGTATCTTGGCATGTGGATGGGTATAGCGGCAAGTGCTCTTATGCATGTGCTTTTTACCAGCAAGAACAAAGCGATTCGCACAACTCTGGCACCGATCGCAGCAGTACTTCTGTTTGTTTCTCCAGCTCTGCCTATTACTCAGAACTGGGAAAAGAGCTCACGTAAAGGCGATTGGGTTCCATACGATTATGCTTACAACCTTCTGATGTCCTGTGAAGAGAACGGAATAATTTTTACTAATGGAGACAATGACACATTCCCCTTATGGGCTCTTCAGGAAGCATATGGTATCCGTAAAGATGTGCGCATAGTTAACCTTAGCCTTCTAAATACTAAATGGTATATCAAGCAGCTCAGGGATCTGGAACCCAAAGTGCCTATCACCTGGAGTGATGCTGAGATTGATGCGCTGGATCATGTTCTCAATCCTATTACCAAACCAACACAGATTACCATGCCCAATGCAAAAATCGTGATCATGCCACCCACCAGAAAAGAGCTTAATGCACTGCGTATTCAGGATAATATGGTGGCACATATCGTGGATGCCAATAAATGGAAGAAGCCGATCTATTTCGCGGTAACTGTTTCTGATGATAATCTGATGGGACTTGGCCCGTATCTCTCGATGCAGGGACTTGCATACAGGGTCATGTCCAATGTTATTGAAGAAAAAGACAGGCTTGATATAGCCCGTACAGTTCATTTATTGGACAATGTATTTAAGTTCAGAGGACTGGGTGATGGAACTGCCCGTCTTAATGATACATCTGAAAAGCTTATGTCCAACTATGCAGCATCCTACATTCAGCTGGCACTCTCTTTAAGAGATCCGTTGTTAAGAATGAAACAGGAAATTGCCCTGTTATCATCCGACACATCAAAACAGCAGATCTTGATTGAGAAGAAGAAGGCTTATGAGGATACCTTGAATCTGGTAGTCAGACAGATGGACAAATGCACATCTTTGATGCCTGATGACTGGCGTCCAAGAATTCTCTGTCATGAAATTCTGATGCTCAATGATCGTCAGCAGGATGCAGAGAAGAGGATGCGAGAGGCTCTGAAACGTACTCCTGATGATGTACGTTATCTCAAAGCATTGGCACAATCTCTGGAGCAGCAACCACAGAAAAAAGATGAACATGTAAAACTTCTAAAGAGTATAATGGCTCTGGGAGCTGATCCCTGGAATGATCATCTTTCTCTGGCCAGAGCTTATATCGAGATGAAGCAGTATGACAGTGCTTCCAAGGTGATCGAGCAGTTTGCCAATGCTCATCCTGGTGACAGAAGGGCTGCATCGTTCATTCAGCAGATCCGTCAACTGTCAGATAAAACAGCTGACACAGCCATGAAGGTTGATACGGCTAAAGCAGTCGCAAACTGATTCAGACAGAAAATCCGTTAAGGCATTTGCGCAGTTCGACCTTATCACTTGTTGATAAGGTCTGCATCCGCCTCAACAGCGGAATTCAGGTTGAAAAGTAATGCAGGAGGCTCCGGGAGGGGCTTCCTTTTTTATTTAATGTGTGGTATGAAAGTGTTCTCTATCTTTATCACTCAGAAACAACGGTCATATTCTGCATTGATTTGCGATTCTGACCATGCGGTTTTGGAAATTTTTATCTCATCGATACTGCCGGGGAAATAACCTTCATTTTTTACACTGTTTGCCCCTATGCGCAAAGGGGATACGCTGTAAACAGTATCGTTACAGGAGATGCTTTGTTTTCTGGACTTATCAAAATAAAGGTATCCTTTTCCATCCCGGCGCAAAAGAACTATATGGTGCCATTTTCCATCCTTTATGGATGTGCTGTCCTTATCGTCACAGCCCACATTTTTTATCTGTCCCTTTACAGCATTACCCTTGACAAAAACATTGAATCCGGAAGCACATTTTTCACCTTTTGAAATAATATCATATGGGTTAGTATCGCTGGAATTTTCAGACTGCAACTTGACAAACAAAGATACTGTAAAATTGCTGAGTTTAAAATTGAATTGTTCTGATAAGGAGACTGAAACATAATCATCATTGCCATCAAAAGAAAGGGCTGATCCTTTAATTCCCTGAACCCATTTACCTCCACCGTTTATTACTCCGTGGCTGATGTATTTGGATTTGTCTCCCAGAACGTTGGATCCACTGTCATCAAAGTCCCAGTAAGCCAAAAAAGTTGTGTCGGAGACTGGTAACGGATTATTGGTTGCAGTAGAATCACCAGATTCTCCCTGAAGCGGATTGTTTGGATCGAATGGGCCAAAACAAAAAAGCAGAAAAGAAAAAATGATAAAAATTGGTAGTAACACAAACTTCTGAGTCATGGTTTCTCCTTGTATACTGAAAATGAGAATATAAAATAATTTTGAATAAATTTGAACCAATTTTCCCTTTTCGATCATTTTATTTCTTTTGTTTGCCAAAGATTTCAGTTTTAACAGGTCTGTGTGGAGAATTTTAAAAATCAGAGTTGGAGTATTCTTAATTATTTATCAGTATAATTTCTCAGATTTGGAGAAAAAACCAGATATTTTCAATTTTACTAGGGCGCCATACGTATTTTATTTAATTTTTAATTTCCATTCTTCTGGAGGATGTCTTGCTAAGGTTTACAAAAGGCTTTACCAGAATACTAAAATTTATCATTACATTACTGGTTATGGTACTTTTAGTAGGAAAGCTTGGATGGGATCAGATTGTAACAACAATATCGCATGCAAACCCGCTCTGGTTGACCGCTTCACTTGCAGTTTTCATAATCAGTGGATTGCTGGGAGTGGTACAGTGGATAATTCTGCTGAAAAATCGTGGTATACCTTTGAAGTTCTGGAATGCATTCCGCTTGTATTTTATCGGTTTATTCTTTAATAATTTTATAATGGGCGGTATTGTAGGGGATGCTGTCAAGGTGGCAACATTAAAATCGCAACAGGGAAAGGGTATGGCTGGACTGGCCGCAACCTTTCTTGATAGATTTGCCGGGCTTTGGGCAATGTGCGGTTTTGCGGTTGCAGGAAGTTTTATACTTTTACATCGTGGTGCCATAAATAACGGTAAAATCGGAACTGCAGTACTGGCATTACTGGTTACCTTTGTAATGTTTGCCGGGATAATGATTTTTCTGGTATCAAAACCTCTTCAGAAGCTTTTTTTCACAATTACCGATTCATTTGCATTTACCCGCAGGTTTCGCATTAAGGAAATTATTTCTGAGATGCTTATTGAGGCTGGTGATTATCATGTTCTGGTAAAGGTGGCAATTCTTTCTGTTGTCACTCAGTTTTTCAGGATCGGGGTACATACATTTGTAGCCAGTTCACTGGGTCTTTTATCATTGGCTAATTTTCAGTATTTTTTTATTTTTGTACCGCTTATGGCTATGTTGATGACTATACCGTTGCCTTTTGGAGTTAGAGAAGCTGTTGGTGGCACATTGTTTACACTTGCCGGTTTTCCCACTAATGAGGCATATGTAATGGGTTTTCTGGCATCTCTGGTTGGTATTGGCGCAAGTTGCCTTGGCGGTTTATTTTTTGTGACAGATAAAATTGTCATTCAGGGAAAGAAAAATGAGAAAAGTATCGATTGTAGTACCGCTGCATAATGAAAGTGAAAGTCTTCCATTGCTGGTAAAAGCAATCAGTGAAGTAATGGGGTCATCGGGTTTTGAGTATGAGATCGTTTTTGTAGATGATGGCAGTACAGATAATTCATTCGATGTGCTCAAGGAGTTGCGTGTACAGTATGGCTCTTTTCTGCGCCTTTTCCGTTTCAGTCGTAATTACGGGAAATCAGCTGCATTGAGTGTAGGGATCAAACAGGCGCTGGGCGATGTGATAATTACAATGGATGCAGATTTACAGGATGATCCGGTGGCGATTCCTGAAATGCTTAAAAAAATCGATGAAGGCTGGGATGTGGTCAGTGGATGGAAAAAGAAGCGTTTTGATCCGGTTTCATTTACATTCCCTTCAAAGATATGGAATATTATCACTTCCATTCTTTCCGGAGTAAAGCTTCACGATTTTAATTGTGGATTCAAGGCATATAGAGCTTGTGCTGCCAAATCACTGGATATTTATGGAGATCGTCACCGTTATCTTCCTGCACTGGCTCATTGGGATGGTTTCAAGGTTACTGAAATTGCCGTACCCCATCACCCCCGTCAGTTCGGTAAGTCAAAATATGGATTCAGTAAATTTTTCAATGGCACACTGGATATGCTTACTTTACTGTTTCTGCGTAAATACTTCAAAAGTCCCCTGCATTTTTTCGGTCTTTTCGGTTTTTTAATGATTATGTTGGGAAGTGTGGTATTGGGATATTTTGGAGTGGAATGGATTATCACCGGTTATATGAAGGTAAGGCCACTGGTGGTGCTTTCCATGGGGGCAGTAATAGTTGGTGTGCAGCTTTTGTTTTTTGGATTTCTGGCTGAAATGATTATACATATGGCTCCTAAAGACTCCTATACCATCAGGGAGACAGTTGAGTAATGAAGCTTCTCTGTATCTGTCCAATTGGTATCGGCAATTATCTTATGTTTTATCCGTCATGCGCATTGATAAAAAAAATGCGGCCGGATATTGAGTTGCACATTCTTGCACTGCGTAAAGCAATTAAGGAAATAGCATCTGGCGATCATCTATGGGATAAGGTTCACCTCATAGATCCCACCAGGGAAAAGAACAAAGGCCGCATACTATCTTTTATTAAAGAGCTGCGGAAGGAGTCCTATGATGTGAGTCTTAGTTTTTTCCCTTCAAATACATGGCAGTATAATCTTCTGCCTTTTTTATGTGGAATCCCTAAACGGTATAATTTCAGTTATCCACTTAAAAAAATATCCAGTCTTTCCTTTCTCAGTAACAGAAAATACGACATGGATCATTCGCTTCACGATGTAAATCAGAATACGGGACTGGCCGGTTTTTTTCTTGAAAAAGACCTTGGTAAAGAGGAACTGTCATTTCCGCTTCTTTACAAAGATGAGGATACTGAACAGGCTCTTAACATGTTGAAAGACTGTTCAACAGTGCGACTGGCAATTCATCCGGGCTCAAGTGTGGAGCATGGCATGGATGCCAAACGATGGGAACCGGAGCGATTTGGTTTACTTGCAGATCGCATTTGTGAGAGTGTGGGTGCTACTGCTTTAATTTTTGGCGGTCCGGATGAACAGGAAATCAAACTCAGGACTAAAGCTGTAATGAAACATGCTTCCAGGATCATTGAACCGGTCAATCTGGGATTGACTGCGGCTCTTATAAAGCAATGCTCATTATGTCTGTGCAATGATTCGGGACTTATGCATGTTGCTGCGGGTGTTGGAATTCCGGTAGTGGCGATTTTCGGGCCAACCGATGAAAAACGCAATGGCCCATTTGGGAGCGGGCATCTGATTATCAGAAAAAAAATGCCAGGATTCCCTTTGTGGACTGCCAGAAACGTTGGAGCTCGGGTTTTGCCCAGGGGGGTAGATCCCCGGGAAAGTCTTAATGCGCTTAGTGTTGATGAGGCTTGGGAACAGTTAAAAAGATGGCTGGAGCAGCTTAAAAACACATAAACATTCCGTTTTATTGCCCCTCAGTTGCAATCTCTTTTTTTCACAATTACTTACCTGAACCTTCCCAAGAAAAAAACAACTGGATATAATCTTCTCCGAAAGTATTTTTCCTGAATCAAATTTGAAAAAACTACTTAAGGAGGTTTTTAATGTTGCGATTAAACGTGCTTCTTCTGGCAGCTTTGTTTATGAGTTCGGCAGCACTTGCCGTTGAAAAGAATTCTTCTGATGAACAATCTCAGCCAAAGCAGGAACAATCACAGCAGGGCAGTTCTGAAGAAAAGAATGATAAACTTCCACCCAGTGTAGGCCAGAAGGAATCTCCAACATGGGAGATTGGGGCTGGGGTGGTGACCGTAGATAATGAGCAATGGACAAGACTGGCAGTCGGAGTTGATGTACCTATTTGGAAATTTGGTATTTTCTTTGATCTGGAGCTGTTTATCGATGCGGATGGGAAATTCTCCAATAAGGGATGGAATTTTAAAGATGAGCCATTGGAAGCTATAACCAGAAAAATCCGTTATATCCGTTTTGGTCGTGAGGATGATCCTTTATTTATTAAATTTGGAGGACTCTCCAGTGTTACCTTAGGTTATGGATTGGTAATGGACCGCTTTACCAATATGCTTCACTACCCTGATCAGAAGCTGCTTGGACTTCAAATCAATCTTAATGATATAAGCCCCATAGGAATTTCTCTGCAGACTGTTCTTGCAGATTTTAAAGAATTAGACGACGATGGTGGATTATTTGGTGCCAGATTGGCAATAAAGCCTTTTAAACCTACTAATGCTCCTATTCTTAGCGGTATCTCTTTTGCAGGAAGCTATGCAAAGGACATTAATCAGTATTCTCAGGCCAGAAACTGGAATGTAAAGGCACCCAAATCTGTAGGACTGTATAACTATCTGCGTTCATTGAATGTTTCTTCTCAAGAAGCACTGGACACTGTGATGAACACCGGCCTGGGTGATCCCAGAGAAGATGATATTAAATACCAAAGAGAGCTGGAAGCAATGAAGCAAGAAGATGCTTTCGGTTTGATTGGTGGAGATGTGGGTGTTCCGATTGTAAGTACAAAGCTGCTTGGATTGGATATTTACGGACAGGCGGCTATCCGTGATGACGGCAATCATGGATGGGGTTTTGGGGCTCCTGGAGTAGCTGTCAAAGCAGGTCCGATCTGGGCTAATGTGGAATATCGCCGTTCAGAAGGTAAATTCGATTTCAACCATTTCAATACTTACTATCTTGATGAACGTTTGACAAGAGATCCGATGGTGTATACTAAAGAAGATCTTCTGGAGTCAACCACACTTAATGGTATTTATGGAAAACTGGGTGGCAACATTGCTAATATTCTGATTCTGGATGGCTCATATCAGTATCTGGTCGGCAAGGAAAAAAATGGAGAGCCAAAGGATAAGGACCAGAGGTTTGAAGCAGTTGCTTCTGCAGGAGAAATCCTTACTGAAAAAATACCCAAACTAAGCAGAGCTGAATTCTATTATGATAAAACCAATATTGGTAATCTCAATGATAAATTTTTTGATAAAACCGAGTTTATGTATTATGGGTACAGGGTTGGTTTTGAGATAACTAGTGGTGCTACACTGATCTGGGATTCCCGTTACGGATTTAAACGGGATAAAAACGGTGATTTGAAGTCTAATAATTTTATCAGTGTACAAACTGCTATTAATTTTTAAGTAGAAATCAGATAATTACTCAGGTGTGGATCTTGCTTTTTTTTTAATAAAAAGGTTCGCACCTGATTGCCTCAGGCGCAACAGTTAATGAATTTCACAGGTTTTTATGTTTTTTGGAGTATAAATGAGTGATTTTTCACCCATGATGCGCCGCATTAGTAATAATAAATGTCCGAAAATAAAAATTCCCAGAAAAGGCAGAATCCGCTTTTTATTGATAATCCTTTTGGCTGCTGCTGCATTCAAGTTTGGTGGAGCATTACTGGTTTCAGGTGCCCAGGATTCCAATGCGGCAGATTCAAGTTTAAAAAAAGTAAATCAATCGGTAGAAAAAAAAGAAAATCCGCCTGCTATTTCTAAAAGTGATAACCAGATCAGTTTCTCTGAGATGGCAAATATTCTAAAACAATCCTCCTCTGGTATATCAGAATACAAAGATACAATTGATAATCACGGAGATACTCTGGTTTATCATTTTTCAATAGATTCTTCATTGCAGAAACTTGGCAATCTGCTTCTGAAAAGATATAAACCGCTCTATGGTGCAATTATCGCTATACAACCTGTTTCCGGCAGAGTGCTTTCCATAGTTTCTTATAAAAATGATAGTGTTTGCGATCTTGGCAATCTATCTTTTCGCAGCATTTTCCCTGCAGCATCCATCTATAAGACAATTACTGCAGCTGCAGCAATTGAAGAAGCATCTTTCAATGCACAAAGTATGGTAAAACATGCCGGCAGAAATCATACCCTATACAAATTTCAGCTGGAAAAAGAACTGGAACAGTTTAATGAAATCACTTTTGAGAAAGCGTATGCTATGTCTATCAATCCGGTTTTTGCCAGGATTGGGATGTACTCTGTGGGAAAGAGTGCTCTGGAAAATTTCAGCCAGAAATTTGCTTTCAATACAGCGATTCCTTTTGAGCTGGATGTTGAAATGTCTCATACTGGTGCATGTGATTCTCTTTTTGAGCTGGCAGAACTTGCTTCTGGTTTTAATCAGCAAACAACTCTTTCTCCATTGCATGGAGCTTTGATGGCCAGTGCGATTTCTGAAGACGGAAAGATGCCATATCCATTTCTGGTCGATAGTGTTACCAGAAATGACAGCTGCATCTACAAAGCACAGAACAGAGTTTGGAGAACCCCGATTAAAAAACACACATCAGAGGAACTCAGAAAGATGATGAGCGGGGTTGCCAGCTACGGTACTGCCCGTAAATCATTCAAATACATCAGACAATCGCCTCGCTTTGACAATATAGAATACGGGGGTAAGACCGGTTCTGTAGATAAGGACAGTATCGGCAGAGTAGACTGGTTTATCGGGTTTGCAAGAGATTCGGTTGACCCCAATCAAAGAATTGCTGTTGGTGTTGTTACTGCTCATGGAGCATTCTGGACTGTACATTCAAGTTTTATTGCAGCCGAATATTTCAGATACTATCTTAAATCGATTCAGGATCTTCAGAAAAAAGAGCAGGAACAGAAGAAAACTGTCAGTTGCGATTCTACCGCCAAAAAGATGAACCAGAGAGATCAACTATAATATGCAGAATCAAAAAACGTTTCGATCCGCTTTTATTGCACTTATTGGAAGGCCTAACAGTGGAAAATCCACGCTCATGAATACCGTTCTGGAGCAACAGCTTTCAGTTGTGACTCCTCTTCCTCAGACTACCCGCTGTAATCTTAAAGGTATTTTAACCACAGATGATTTTCAATTGATATTTGTGGATACTCCAGGTATTCACCAGGGAAAACATGTTTTTAATCAAACCATGATAAAACAGGCCCGGACTGTAGTGGAGGAACAGGGGATCGATATATTATGTTATATAGTCGATCTTTCCAGAGAGTATGGAGAGGAAGAGGCTATTATCGCAAAGATGGTTTCTGCTACAGATGTCAAAAAAATGGTAGTATTCAATAAAATCGATATGATCAAGGATACTGAAACAAAAATCCAACAGTTTTATAATCTTTTTCCTGAATTTTCCAGTTTACCTTGCATAAAGATTTCTGCAAATTCTCCTCAATCAAAAAAGAGTTTTCTTGACGCTCTTGGTCCTTTTCTGCCTGAGGGCCCCTGTTATTTTGATCACGAGGAGATAACTGATTCCAATCTGCGTTTTTTTGCAGCTGAATATATCAGAAAACAGATAATTTTAAACACCCGTGAAGAGGTTCCACACGCGACTTTTGTGGAAATCGAATCGTATAAGGAAGATGAAGACAGGCATAGGGTTGATGCAACCATTCATGTGGAAACTACCGGTCAGCGGGGAATCATTGTGGGTAAAGGTGGTTCTGTTATTGTCAAAATCCGTAAAAATGCAGAAAAAGAGATGGCTGATCTGGTGCAGAAACCGGTCGCTATTACCTGTCATGTCAAGATATCCCCCAAATGGAGAGATAACGAAGGGTTTCTCAGGCATATGGGGTTACCTCTGAAGTAGATCAGGCTTTGAAATTTTCGGTTTTTCCAAACTTGAGAAACTCATCATTTGCAAATTCCTGCCATTTGGGATCCAGTCCCAAAGACAAATTGTCGTAGAAATATCCTGCAATAAACCCACCTTCACCATGCCATAGCATCTGTAACATTTCACGGGCAGCAGACCGGATCGAGGCCTCGTTGTGAGATTGAAGTGTAGTGTGGATATCAAGAGGACACCAGAATGAGACATGGTTCTTGTTTCGCAATGTCTGGAGCACATTCAGACCGATAGATCCCGGACTGTCGATTTGAATACAATCGACACCGCAGTAGATCAATTCGGGAATAAGTGCGATTTCCTGAAAAGAGTGCATTATTATTTTTAACTGCAGACTGTGAGCATAATCACAAAGGGACTGAATGCGGGGTCTGAATTGGTCTTTCCATAATGAAGGTCCCAGAGGTACTTCGAATGAATCGCCTAAATCCTCAATTATCATTACTCCATCGGCACCCGCTTCTTTCAATTGGCGAATCTGGATTTTCAGGATCGCATCTATGCGGTCATGAAAACTGTCAACTGTACCCATATCAGTGAGCATGAGTGAGAGATAATTTTTTAAAAGTGCATTAGCAATCTCAAAGGTGCTTCCGGTTAATACTCCGATGTGCCAGTGTTGGGGGCTGTTCTGGAATGCAGATTTGGTATTTGTATAAAGTACCGGGTTACAGAAGTCAGGGAATTGATAAGATTCTATATCATCGAGCCCTTGTAACCCGTTTTTGATAATCTTTCCTTTAGAGCAGTAACATGTCTTCCGCCATTCGTTGCCCCATTCATCGACTCTTCTCCAATCCAGCTCATTGACTCTTTTCCATTGGTTCTGAGCAGCTGTAACATGAATCCCTGTCCAGACGAAATCTGAAGGGTAAAATGAATGCGCAACCCTTGGTGGATATTGAAAATTCAGAGTTCTTTGTACAATTTCTTTGCTGTTCATATTGGTTGTTGCACTGTTCGGTGTGACCTGAACTGCGTTTTACGCCCCAGTGATGGACTCAAAATAGCTATGTACACTGCAGCCAATCCTACAATTGCATAGATAAATGATGACGCAGCTCCAAAAATAGCCTCTACAAGGTCAAAGCCAAAAAAACCGACCAGTCCCCAATTAATTCCGCCAATTATCAGCAATACCATAGCAGTCCAATCCAATCCATTCAGTGTTTTCATGTAACCTCCTTGTTACACTTATATTACGGGTATCGGCAATGGCTGATGTCGATTATTTTACCAATTTTAATAGCCTCCAAAGTAAATGGAATAACCGGCCATAAACAAGAATATGTAGTTTCGCAATCCTGCTGCAGCTTGAACATTGAAGACATTTAATGCACCAAGATTATAGCGGAAATCAAAAACCAGGTTTCCAGGGCCAAATGGAATATCAAAATCGACACCGGTTGATAGTCCCAGATCTACAGTGTTAGTATAGCGCTCAAATAGTTCGCCAATAGGTGCTGTTTCTCCGGTAATGGCGGTAGTAAAATCTATGGGAGCGTTTATCAGCCGTGCACGGAACATCCAGGAAAGATAAGGGCCAAAATAGACCCTTGGTCTGAAAAGAACCGGAATGGTTATTTTAGCAAGCCAGGGCATCTGAAAATAATCTGCATAAACATTTGTTGAAAAATGAGTTCCACCAATATTTCCCTCCCAGCTTTTTCCTCCCCTGAGATAAAGTATCTCGGTTTGAACAGATAGGAAGTCTGGCAACAGATCGCGGGTATTGAATATGCTGACTGCGAACCAGTACTGATTTTGTTCGTCAAGGTTGGGAGCAACGCCTCTGAGAGTGTTGTTCAGATTTTCTGAGCCATCTCCCCAGAAGTTGGAAATAGTGAATCCCCCCTTTATACCAAATGTTTTTTCCTGCCCATAGGTCCATGAAAATGCGATAACGATGATAGCAATTGTGACAGTCAGTTTTTTCATGTTGCCTCCTTTTAATAAATAATTGACCAGGAAAAAACAGAACGCAAAGTATATGCCTGTGTTTGGGCTGGTCTCAGCATAATGCTTCGTAAAAGATGTGAAAGAGTGATAAAAGGGATGATTGTAAAAAATCACATCACTTGCATTGCACCCTAAGTCCATACTATATTGACTACCATGAAAAAGTTAGAACTTCTTATGGATGAACATGCGCTGGATCTGGCGCTTACCCGCATTACACATCAAATACTTGAGAGAAACAAGGATATGAGTAATTTCGGTATTGTGGGGATGCAGACCAGGGGTGTGTATCTGGCTTCTCGTATTGTTAAGAAAATCAATGAATTAGAAAAATTATCCCTGGTTTCGGGGATCCTTGATGCCACATTGTATCGCGATGATTACCGTTCTGCATTCAGACATCCTGAGGTGAAAATCACTGATATACCTTTTGATATCAGCGGGATGAATCTGGTGCTGGTTGATGATGTATTATTCACAGGCAGGTCGGTACGGGCTGCACTGGATGCTTTGATGGATCTGGGAAGACCCAAAACGATTCAATTGGCTGTGCTGGTTGATCGGGGAAACCGTGAACTGCCTATTAGAGCGGATTATGTAGGTAAGAAAATTACTACTCTTCACAATCAGGAAGTCTCTTTAAAGGTTAAGGAGATCGATAGTGAAGATTCTCTATGGCTTATGGAATTGGAGGAAGGCGACTAACTGATGGGACTTCACATCCAGCATCTGCTAGGACTGGAGGGCGTTTCCAGGGAAGATATCACTCTGATCCTTGATACAGCGGATTCTTTCTACGAAGTCCTCCAAAGAGAAATTAAGGTCGTCCCCACACTTCGGGGAAAAACTATTGTCAATCTTTTTTACGAAAACAGCACTCGCACCAGAATTTCTTTCGAACTTGCCGAAAAACGGCTTAGCGCAAGTCCCCTCAACTTTTCTGCATCAACCAGCTCTGTAAATAAAGGTGAAACTCTTAGAGATACTATTCAAAATATCGAAGCCATGAAAATCGATATGGTGGTGGTACGCCACTTTTCCGCGGGAGTTCCTTTCTTTCTTACAAAGTGTACAGATGCGGTTATTATCAATGCCGGAGATGGACTTCATGAGCATCCCACACAGGCTCTTCTTGATATGATGACTATCAGGCAGAAACTTGGTAAACTGGAAGGACTCAAAGTAGCTATTATCGGCGATGTATTTCACAGTCGGGTGGCTCGCTCAAATGCCTGGGGCATGAGCACAATGGGGATGAATGTGGTCCTGTGTGGCCCGCCGACTCTGCTTCCGCAACATCGTGAAAGTATTGGTGTTCCTGTTACTGATAATCTGGAAGAGGCACTGGATGGAGCGGATGTGATTATGCCTTTACGGCTGCAGCTGGAACGCCAGGCCAGCGGAGCTTTCCCTACTATACGTGAATACAGAGATCGCTACGGACTGGATCTTGATAAATTATCCTCTCTTTCTAAAAGAGATGTTCTCATTATGCACCCCGGACCAATTAACAGAGGAATCGAACTTGCTTCCGATGTTGCTGACGGGCCCAATTCCGTAATACTTGAGCAGGTTACTAATGGTGTGGCTGTCCGTATGGCGGTGCTTTATCTGCTCGGAGGCGGTGAAAATGGTTAAAAAACAAAGTGGAATTGTAAACTATCCTTTACATAGTTCAGTAAAAGATGAACCTGTACTTATAATTAATGGCAGACTTATCGACCCGGTCAATAATCGCGATGGTATCTATCATATTCTTATTGAAGATGGTAAAATCAAGTCGGTTTCCGATTCAATTCCGGCATTATCTTCCAGTATTCGAACCATAGATGCAAAAAACAAGTGGATTATTCCGGGACTTATGGATATGCATGTGCATCTTCGTGAACCCGGACGTGAAGATAAGGAAACCATTGCTACCGGTACTCAGGCTGCTGCTGCAGGCGGATTTACTTCTGTTGCCTGTATGCCCAATACCACACCTGCTCTCGATGAGGAATCAAAAATCCGGTATGTAATTCAACATGGTGAAGATTGCCCATGTAAAATCTATCCTATCGGGGCTATAACCAAAGGTCTTGAAGGTGAAGAGATTGCTCCTATGGGTGAAATGGTAAAGGCTGGTGCCAGGGCTGTGTCTGATGATGGCAAATCGGTGGCCAAATCCAATGTAATGAGAAATGCTCTGAACTATTCCAAGTCATTCAATATCCCGGTTATCTGCCATTGTGAAGAAGCTGCATTGAGTCAGAAGGGTCATATGAATGAGGGTGTGGTCTCAACCAGACTTGGTATTCGCGGTATTCCCACTATTGCCGAGGAGATCGCTGTAGCCAGAGATCTTCTTCTTGCTGAATACACCGGGGCACGTGTGCATATTGCTCATGTATCCACCGCCGGATCGGTTCGTCTGGTCCGTGATGCCAAAAGTCGTGGCGTCAAGGTAACTGCAGAGACATGTCCTCACTATTTCACTCTTATCGATCAAGATGTGGGACCATACGATACAAATAAGAAAATGAATCCACCTTTACGCACGGCTGCTGATAGAGAGGCGATTATTGCCGGACTGATTGATGGCACTATAGATGTTATAGCCAGTGATCATGCGCCTCATGTATCAGAGGAAAAGGATGTGGAATTTGATGCAGCTGCTTTTGGGGTTGTAGGCTTAGAGACTTCAGTAGGCATAGTTTTGACTTATCTTGTGGATAAAGGCTTTATAAGCGCCTCTGATATGGTTGAAAAAATGAGTGTGGAACCCAATCGTATCATGGGGCTTTCCGGTGGAACACTTTCCTGCGGTGCAGCTGCGGATGTCACTATCATAGATCCACAGGCAAACTGGATAGTCAAACCCGAGTATTTCTTTTCAAAATCGCGTAACACTGCATTCAATGGCTTTTCGCTAAAAGGGTATGCCTGGATGACCATTTTAGATGGTCGGGTGGTTTTTGAGAGAAACGAATGTTGCTGACTGTCAGATAGGGGAGTCTCATTCCTCTATCTTTGAGAATCGCTATGATTATGTTTCACAGATGTTTACTATTTCTGCATCTGATGACTTTATCTGCTTATGTCAGGTTACATGCAGATACTTATGCTGACTCGATATCCATTATTATAAATCATGCTGTTTCCCAGACAGAGATTACCAGATATTATGATCCTTCATATGTAAAAATAGGCTATCCTGGTGGCGATGTCCCGTCTGAACAAGGTGTTTGCACCGATGTCATCATAAGAGCTTTCAGAGCAGCAGGCATAGATCTTCAAAAAGAGATCCACGAGGATATGAAGCTGCATTTTGACAGTTATCCAAAACTCTGGGGTCTCAGGAGACCTGATCCCAATATTGATCATCGAAGAGTCCCTAATATCGTCACTTTCTTAACCAGAAAAGGTAAAGGGGTTGATATTACCAATAATGGTGCAGATTATCTGCCTGGTGACATTGTGGTTTGGAAAATTCCGGGAGATCTGGACCATATCGGGTTGGTGGTGAAAGTCGCAGTGGGTAAAACTGACCGGTTCTCGGTTGTTCACAATCTCGGCAGGGGTGCACAGGTTGAGGATGTTTTATTTGAGTATAAGATTACAGGACACTACAGATATTTCCCAGCCCTTTCCACTGGTCCCTAGATCGCCAGGTCCCCGGTCTCTTGCCTCTCTGGTCTCCCGTGTCTCTCCGCACCACTCATGTTCCCGTTTCCCCCCGCATTGAAATGCCGTGTTATAAATGGATTGTCCTTTCAGGACAGGTGGTTTACTATAAACACTGGGTTTTCTGCTATGTTAGCTAAAAATGTACCTGTCCCTTCTTTGTCCAAAGCCCTCAGTACTTGCACTCATCTCTGACCGCTGACGTCAGAAAAGGACTTTAGTAGTCAGTAAATCAGTAGTCAGTAAATCAGTAGTCAGTAAATCAGTAAATCAGTAAATCAGTAAATCAGTAGGCAGACTGATTGATCTCTGATCTCTGACCACTAACCACTGATCTCTGACCACTGACCACTGACCTCTGACTACTGACCACTGACTACTGACCACTGACTACTGACCACTGACTACTGACTACTAAAGTCCTTTTCTGACGTCAGCGGTCAGAGATGAGTGCAAGTACTGAGGGCTTTGGACAAAGAAGGGACAGGTACATTTT
>DATAMG010000067.1:0-22555 GCA_036260705.1 Chitinispirillaceae bacterium
TAAAGAATCTGGAGATCGTGTCAGAGTCAAAAATCTCTCATAGTCTATTTCAAATTAAAATTCGAGTCACTTTCTTAAAAAACTCAATTCAAAAAGAGCTGCTCTCTTCTCAGATACTGATCGAATCAATGCAAAAGCCACGCATTTTAATCTTGATATCTGAAGAGAATTGTGGCATCTGGGAATCACAAAACCAATCTGCTGAAAACTCGATTTTTTACTTTTTGAGCGATCCTTATCATTTTGATTTAATCAGCCCGGCTATTTCAGCTTCTATTAAAGGCTCTAAACAGAGAATTGTACAACTCTACAGTGACCTCTCCGCTGCAGTTGCAACAGGTACACAAAACGGTGCGGAAGTTTTAATAATCGGTACTGCAATAAGCAAAAAAGCAGAAATGAATTCTCGCAATCCTTCAGGTATGGTTTCAGTTAACGCAGATGTAATCTTAAAAGCCATTAACTGTACAACCGGTCAGCTTATCTGTTCCGCAAACAGCCATGCTGTAGCCGCAGATATCAGCCATATTACTGCAGGTAAAACAGCTATCGAAAATGCCTCTATCAGCGCAATAAAAGATATATTAGACCCCGTTATTAAAAACTGGCAGGGCCAGCTTAATATTGGAATTTCTATTGATATGACCATAAAAGAAGTTAGATCATATCGCCAAAAGAATATAATTCTCCAAACCTTAAACCGCATATCCAATATCAGTATTTTCAGAGAACAAATCTGGAATCCCGAATCTTGCATTTTGCAACTGGCCATATACTACAGAGGCAATCCCAACGATCTTTATAAAAAGCTGGATGGATATAAGCTTATATCTGGTGGCGGAAGTCTTCTGGTGACCGGTATTAATGGCCAAAGTATTACCCTTGCAGCACAGACGATGTAATAGAAAACAATTTAACATTTAATAACACTTGGACTGATTAATGTTTGAAAGAAAAGTTACAAACCAGATCTCGGTCAGAGATATAAGAATCGGTGGCAGTTCTTCTGTAGTCATTCAATCCATGACCAATACTGCTTCTAATGATGTTGATGGGACATTAGAGCAAATTGAGCAACTTACTGCAGTAGGTTGTAAGATTGTCAGAATTGCTGTACCCGATGAGAAATCCGTTGAATCCTTCAAAGAAATACGAAGGCAAACGAATGTTCCACTAGTCGCAGATATCCATTTCAATTACAAACTGGCTATTGCATCTATTGAAGCAGGCGCAGATAAGATAAGAATCAATCCCGGAAATATTGGCTCTGATCAAAGAGTAAAGATGGTAGTAGATGCTGCCCGCAATGCAAAAATTCCAATAAGAATCGGGATAAATTCTGGATCTCTTGAAAAAAAGCTTCTTCTTAAATATGGGGGCCCAACACCGGAAGCACTTCTGGAATGTGCACAGAATTACATTTCCATGATGGACTCATGGAATTTTCATAATATCATACTTTCTATTAAAGCAAGTGATGTTCTCACCACTATCAGAGCATGCCGTCTTCTTGCTTCACACACTAATGTTCCACAACATATAGGTATTACCGAATCAGGAACAGTACGCAGTGGCTCAATAAGATCATCTGTAGGAATCGGCACTCTTCTGGCTGAAGGTATCGGCGATACCATTCGTGTATCTCTGGCAGGAAATCCAGTAGAAGAAATATATGTTGCGAAAGAGATTCTCAAATCACTGGAGCTTTTAAGGGGACCGGTTGTTATTGCCTGCCCCACCTGCGGAAGAACCCAGATAGACGTGGCTTTACTTGCAAACCAGGTCGAGCAGATCGCAGCTGGAATTGAAACTCCAGTGAAAATTGCAGTAATGGGATGCGTTGTAAATGGCCCTGGAGAAGCTCGCGATGCCGATATAGGGATTGCCGGTGGAAAGCATGAGGGATTGCTTTTTGTAAAAGGGGAACCAGTATGTAAAGTTCCGGAAGATGAACTTTTAAGTAAATTCAGAGAAATCCTTGATAAGCAAATCTTAAAAGGAGTCTCTTGACCCTGCCCAGAGTTGCTGCATTGCTAAGATCTTTTATGTCTTATAATACCTGACATATCATGGAAACAAGCTTGGGTAAAAAAACAATTATAAAATAATACTATGCTACTTTGAATGGTCCTGAAAGGACCATCTCTTTATAACCCGAATTTTAATATCCAGGGTCTAAATCTATGAAAAAACTTCTCATCACCGGAGCTTCCGGATTCCTGGGATGGAATCTCTGCTCGGTTGCATCAAACCGGTATTCAGTAATAGCTGTAAGTAACAATAATCCCATTGAACTGGATAATATATCGAAACGAAAATGTGACATTACAGATTATCATCAGTTAAAAAATCTTTTTATCAGCGAAAAACCGGATGCGGTAATCCATGCTGCGGCTGCATCAAATCCCAACTTTTGTCAAAACAATCCGGAAGAATCATTTAAAATCAATGTCTCTGCATCTATAAACATAGCCGGATTGTGCGCAGATCTGCAGGCTGCCTGCATATTTACTTCTTCAGATCTGGTTTTTAATGGAAAAAATCCACCTTACAAAGAAGATGATCTTACGGCCCCACTCAATATTTATGGTCAGCAGAAGGTCTCAGCAGAGCAACAGATGCGTTCAAGGTATGAAAATGTTACAATATGCCGCATGCCATTAATGTATGGAGATGCACCGGATTCTGCTGGCAGTTTCATAAAACTCTGGATACAGAAGCTTATTGATGGAAATACGCTGAATCTTTTTACAGATGAAGTACGCACCCCTGTCAGTGCCCTGGATGCATCCAGGGGGCTTCTGATTGCTCTTGAAAAACCAGGCGAAATAATTCATCTGGGTGGACAGGAAAGATTATCCAGATTTGATATAGGTAGAATTCTCTACGATTTGATAGGCAATCCTAAATCTGTTATCAAACCATGTAAACAAAAGGACGTGCCCATGGCAGCCCCAAGGCCTACGGATGTTTCTTTGGACAGTTCAAAAGCTATCGCAATGGGGTATAACCCGGGCACAATAGAAGAAGAAGTCAGAAAACTGAAATGTTTGAGTGGCAGGTAAACTATTTATAATTACACCTCATCCCTGTCGCAAAGGCAAGATGAGTCATTTCGCTTTTTAGCTAAGGAAAATCTTTCAATGAAAAAAATTCTGTCCTTTTTATTTTTTGTAATAGGCATTTCTCAGGCACAGGACTTAATCCCACAGATGTCTCATCAGCTGGTTCTTGCTGATGAGGGAAACGGCAAGGTTCACTTCATTAATACAGCCAACCAATCTGATAAATGGTCGACAACCTGTTCCAATCGTGATCTACAGCTTATTGGAAACAATCGGATAATGGTCTCCGATAATAATGGAAGTGGCTACTCGGAACTGGACCTTTCGACTGGTACGGTCATTAAACATGTGGCTGTAACCGGAATAAACAATGGTATCAACTCTTCATTCCGCTTATCTGAAGACGTAACATTCTGTACCCAAGATGGTTCACCTGCAAAAATCTACAAAGTAAATGCCGTTGGCAAAATACTTGAAACCATAACACTCTCAATGGATGCATCGGTACGTATCTGCAGGCCTACTGCAAAGGGCACCTTCCTACTCGGTGGAAAAACAGCTGGTATGATATATGAGTTTGATTCTACTGGGAAAAAAATATGGGAATGCAATGCTGGAGGAGAACCATATATGGCAATCCGTCTGCCTGATGGAACTACACTTATTTCTAACGGGTATGGAGGACAGATTGTACGTGCAGATCAGAAAGGCACAATCATACGTAAATTTCCAACGGAAACTGATAAAAAATCTGATCCCGAATTCTGGAGCAAAGCCAGGCCTAATTTTTTCGCAGGTTTTCAGATTCTTCGCAATGGCAATATTGTGGTATCCAACTGGCAGGGGCATGGAACTGGATATGGTTCTTCAGGATATCAACTTATTGAGATCGATAGCGCATTCTGTAAGATAGTTGCATACTGGAAACAGGATGCATTGCTTATTTCATCACTGCATCATGTGTTAGTGATCGACGATCTTGACACTAAGCTTTTGTATAGCGACCGTGATGGCTTTTTACAGCCTTTTTCCAATTCTGTAAGTATTATCCCCACCCACCCTACTCTCCATTCTCCACAGATACAGAATTCAAATAGTCAAAAGCGAATAGTGTTGGACATGCTTGGCCGTCGTTTAGCAAAGACATCACCATCAGTTTATTTGGTAAGATCAATGGCCTATCATGAAACTTCAAGTAGACATGTTTTATTGCACTCAATTAAAGTCGAAACATCCGATTTTGCATCGGGACGTGTTATCCCGTCAATCTACTGCGGTTTTTAGGATAAAGGTATATCTTAGGTATTAATTTGGTAATTGAGCGCTGATTTCAGAAACAGGAAATTGCTTTCGACTCTGCAATACATCTTTAGTTTGCCGGAATGTCCGTATTTTTGGGGTTACCCACTAATAATTAAGGCCGACTACTTTATTATAAGTAGCCGGCCTTAATTAATCGGAGGACGAGGGATTCGAACCCCCAAGCGGTCGCCCGCGACGGTTTTCAAGACCGTTGGATTACCATTATCCTAGTCCTCCAAAAAAAGTCTTTCAAATATAGCTTTGTGCAGCTTGAAATGCAAGTTGGAAAATCACTATTTGGAACAATCAGTGTTCAAAAAAACCGAACCACTGACCTTACCCAAGAGTAAAAATTATAAATTTTAGAGTTTTTACTCTGGGGCTAAATCCAAACGATGAAAAAGAAAAAGTCCTTTAAAAAGGTTGCTTAATATCCCTTACAAAGCGAATGATTATATTCCTGATCGGATTTTAAGCGCATAAACAAAAAAGGAACATATAACTTGTCGATTTGCATGCCAAATAAATCAATTAACACAAAGGAAAAAAACTGCAAAACTGAATTAAAAACCGGGGGAGAGGGGTTACCTTCTACCCCTGGTATAACGGAAGTAAAGCGCCATGTCGATAGCAACCATAGCCATGTTAAGCAGATACAGGTAAATTACCCAATCTCTGGAAAAAAGTATCTTGTGTACTACCCCACTGGCATAGCCAAGGATCACTACACCCATAAAAACCGGGCTCTTCCCGGTGACTTTTTTGGTACGAAAAGATTTATGTATGGAAATCGGCCAGCTCAGACCAAAACAGACCAGCATCAAAACTTCAAATGGACTCATATCTCAATATTACCTTCAAAAACCTTTCTGGCTGGCCCTGTCATAAAAACCGGATCTGATAAATTTCCACTCCACTGAATCTGAAGTTTTCCCCCGGGAAGGTGTACTGTTACATCATTGCCATGCTTTTTATTAATAATACCGGAAACCACACTGGCACAGGCACCGGTACCGCAAGCCTGAGTTTCCCCGCATCCACGCTCCCAAACCCGCATCTCAATCTCTTTTTGGGAGAGGATTTTTATAAATTCAACGTTGGTTTTTTTGGGAAAAAAATGATGAGATTCGATTTTTCTGCCATACCCTTGCACAAGGTCATCAGTCAATTCCTCTGAGTATATCACAGCATGAGGATTTCCCATGGAAACAGCTGTAACCTGGAAAACCTGATCATCGATAGCCATTTCTTTCATGATAACCGTTCCACTGTTCTGGGCTACCGGAATACGTGCAGCATCAACAACAGGTGACCCCATATTTACTTTTACCATGTAGTCGTCAATGGTATCGGTGATAATTTCACCAGCAGCAGTTTCTATCACCAGGTGATTCAAATCGGTTAATTGCAAAAACTTTACATAAAGAGCAAAACAGCGGATCCCATTTCCGCACATCTCAGCTTCACTTCCATCGCTGTTGATAATTCTCATTCGAAAATCAGCCCGGCGTGATGGCAACACAAAAATTATTCCATCCGCACCAACCCCTCGCCTGCGGTCACAAATCCTGGAGGCTTGTCTGGCAACCGTTTGCACCATTCCACTGGATACTTCATGAGTCACCAGAAAATCGTTTCCCAACCCCTCCATCTTTATAAAATTCATTTTACTTTTTCCTTTATTAATTCTATCCGAGCCTGCTGCCGGGCTATTTTTTCATCGCGCCCTTCAGCGCTAAACACGGTAATCAGAAACAATCAGATATAATCAAAAATAGATATCTAAACAAAAACCTGGAATCAAGAAAAAGAATTTGCTTTATATCTTGTTCTCCATCTGATCAATTATTGTATCTGATTAACTCTGATTGTTTATTTCTGATTTAATATTAACTCCGATTTTGTCTGATTGTTTTTCTGATTTAGCATTCGTTCTGATTATATCCGATTTCTTTACCAGCTTTGTATTGAATTTTCCAGAATGCGGGTAACAATATCCTTCACTGCTTTTTCTTTTCCAACTTTCTCTTCTTCGGTTTTAGGATCATAGATACCCTCACCGGTCACAACCCCTTTATACAATTCATTATTTTTTACGTTATCCCTGAACTCTACCTCAGAAGAAATTTTTACGATATATCTCTCAACATTTACCTCTCTTGCTTTAGAGGCATCATAAGTATGAGGTACGTTCTCATATTTATTAATACTGCCACTAATGGTGGCATCACCTCTGCCACTGGCAATTTTTATCTGCCCCTTATTTGTGACCTGCTTACTGAGTTCCTGTGTAATCTCATCGGCGATATTAGGCTCAAGTGAATTGTTTTGAAACAAAGGAATATCAATGGTTTTAAGATGTGATGGGAGAGCACTGTTACTGAATGTGTAAATATTACATCCCCAGAAAAGCAAACCAGTCAATACTGTAAAAAGTAAACAGACTTTTCTCATTAATCCTCCAGTGGAACATAGCTGATGGTAGAAGTTTCAGAAGAAGGATCTGTATTAAAAAACTCTTTTATGCTTAAGACCATGTTGGAAACGTCTTCAAAATTCTTAAAATCTCCATCCAGTGCTTTAATAAACTGCTTTCCGTAGCCTTTGGTCAGAATACGGTTATCCAACACAATCAGGGCCCCCCGGTCATTTACAGTCCTTATCAGCCGCCCAGCTCCCTGCCGGTATTTAATAATAGCCTCGGGTATAGAATAGCTGAAAAAAGATTCTCCATTTAGCTGTTCCATACGTTTGGAGATAGCTACGGTCAGCGGGTGAGTTGGAACCGGGAAAGGAAGCCTGGGTATAATAACAATTTCACAAGCCTCCCCTGGAACATCTATTCCCTCCCAGAAACTGTCAGTTCCAAGCAAAATCATGCTTTGATTCTGTTTGAACTGATCCAGGATATTCTGCCTGGAACCACCGGCCCCCTGAGCAAGAATTTTCCCATTATCAATTTTGCCATCTGCTCTTAACAAATCATTGACAGCATTGAGCATTGTGTTGGCTGTAAACAAAACCAGTATATTTTTATGTAACTCTGTATGAAGTCTGGAAATAGTATCTGCAATGTAAGCCGGAAACTGCGGACTATCCGGTTCCGGACTGCTCTTTATACCACCTATTATAGACTGATGAGGTCCGAAGGGACTCTTGAAAAAGCCAGCCACAGTGCGGTTTTCATGTGCAACAAGCCCGACTGCGCGTTTAAAATAGTCAACAGACCTGGAAACTGACAGTGTAGCAGATGTAAATACGACTCCACCATCACAGCGTTCCCATACATCCGAGAGTACCCCGCCAATATCCAATGGAACACCACAGAGCTTTGCCCAGTTCTTTGCTCTGTTTCCTTCCAGCCAGAAAACATGATCTTCGGTTTTAGCTGCAATCAAATAAGAAAAATCCGCTTTAAGTTGAGATGCTCTCTCATAACAGGATTGGACCTGAGCAGAGAGATCCTCGAATTTCTTTGCCTGCTCAACAGAGGATAACTCCTGTTTAAGCGCGGACAATCTGTCCAGAAGTTCGCTGAGATCAGCTGCGAACGCGGATGGTTCGACCATGGAATCGAAATCATTTTCATGGTATGCGATCTGGTACTCATCTGTACCACTTTGTTTTGCAGCCCAGTTACCCAGTCCCTCCATTAACTCCTGAGAACGTTTACGCATATGCTTGAGAATGTTCCGTTGTTCTTTACCAATGCCGTATATTTTTTCCTCTTCCTTGAGCTCACCAATTGTCAACACCAGATTATTGATCAGATCCACAAACAGGTTCAATCTTGCGGTATCCAGTTCGACTCTGAGAAATCGATGGCCGCAAGATTCCAAATGGTGTGCCTCGTCAAAAATAATGGTGCCGATCTTGCCCAAAAATGAAGATTCTGAACACAATTCTGAAAAAAAACAGAGCATGATTGATTATTACCAGATTGGAAGCAAGTGCCTGCTGACGTGCTCTCTGGAAAAAACAATTCTGAAATTGAGCACAGCGCCGCCCGGCACACTCATGACTTTCAGCAGAGATTACATTCCAGATTCTGGAGAACCATTTGGGATTAAACTGATTCTGTTCTTCAATATCACCGGTTTTGGTTCTCTCTACCCATGGAATTAGAGGTAAAATTGCGAACCGTTCCCGTGGGGAGAGATTTCCGGTTTCTCCTTTGAGCAGTTTTTCCCATCTATTGACACATATATAATTATTGCGTCCCTTTAAAACACTGTACTTTAATTTTTCACCCAGAAGCTTTTTAACCAGTGGAAGATCTTTAATGATCAGCTGATCCTGAAGGTTGCGGGTTCTGGTACAAATAAGAATTCTGCAGTTGTTTTCAATCGCCCACTGCCCTGATGGCAGCAGATAAGCCAGAGATTTACCTGTACCAGTACCGGCTTCTGCAATAAGAATGGAATTGGTATTCAGGGTATCTGTAACCTGAAGCGCCATATCGGTCTGTGAAATACGCGGAGTAAAACCATCAAGGGTGGTCTTTAATTTTCCGGTATCAGAAAATATCTGCGCTATGGTATTTTTGTCGATGGGAAGGTAATTCTCAGGCTCCTGCAGTCGTGAAGCCGCAACTTCCTGCTTATGGATCTGCAACAACACCTGAGCTCTGTTTCCATTAAGAGATTTGATTATTAATGATTTGAAAAGTGATCCTGGTGCGCATGCCGCTATAGTCTGTCTGATATGCAAAGAAAGCCCGGTTATTTTCTTTACCAGCTGTACTGCAACTTCACCGGAAGCCATAGCATCAAAAAGGGCCCTGTGGGCGTTATCCAGATTAATCTGCAGATGCTCACTGACTGCTTTCAATGAAAAACGGGTATTTTCCTGAAGGATTATTCGTGAGAGAAGTGCTGTATCCAACAGTTGACCTGAGAAAACCGGATGTGAGATTTTTTTAAGCTCTTCATTGAGAAATGTCGCATCAAATTCGACCTGGTGACCGCATAATGGCAGATTACCGATGAATTGAATCAATTTTTCAGCGATCTGAGAAAAAGAAGGTGCGGTAGCTACATCATTATCAGAGATACCGGTCAGGTCAGTAATTATTGACGGCACTAGCTTTCCAGGATTTACAAAAGTTGAGAACTGTTCTTGTGGCTTGCCGTTAATGAAGCGAACTGCTCCGATTTCTATAATACGATCATTTTTAAAATCCAGTCCAGTTGTTTCCAGATCAAAAGCAATAAAATCAGGAATTTCCAGTGCTGCCGGTGTTTCTTTTTTTAAATCGGTTTTATCATTTGAAACCTTTTTCTTATGAGTTTTGGCAGCCAGAGGTTTTCTGGCTTCTGACAGGAGTTCTTTTTTTGTATTATCTGGTAAAAGATCGAATAATTTTGGCATGTGTTCTCACTATATTTTTTTATTATTAGAAAATTAAGGCTAAACTGCAAAATCTTTCAATTCAATATCATCCGGAAGATCTTCTGGTGATTTCTCAAATAACTCATGAGAAGCCCATCTGATAGTCATATTTTTTACCTTATGCGCTGACAATAAATCAATTATCCAGGAATACCAGGACTGCTGGGTGGCAATTAAAAGCATATCAAGTTTTTGATTTTTTAAAACGCTTTTAAGATTTTGATATGTTCCGATAACAGGATATCCCTGATATTCTCTTGGAACAGAATCAACGCTGTCCCAGATGATTCCAAGTATATCCCCACTTTTCTGTTTTTCGATACTCTTAATAATTTTAACAGAAACAGCTCCACTTCCCAGTATGATTATTCTTTCGGGAGAAAACACCAGACGCCTGAACTGGTGAAGCAATTTGGGAATCAGTTCGCGGTAAGAAATAAGTAAAAATGAGATCGACAGAGATGAAAGGGCAAATACAAATCTGGAAAAGGCAAGCGACTTTACAAAGTATACCATAGCAAAAAACAGCAGTGTGGCCAGAAAACTGGAATACAGAGCATTAGACAAAGTATATCTTTTTTTAGAATAGATTCCGTTGTAAAAAAACATTGAAATGAAACTGAAAGTGATAAGACAATGTACACCATACATTTTCGCGGCATGCTCACCAAGATAAATGCTGTTATCATTGAATCTGAGCAGTACTCCGGACCAAAGGGTAATATTAACAATTGATATATCTATAAGTACCGGGAAAAAATGTCTGAGAAACCAGCCACCGGTATATTGAACAGAGAGAGTGATAATTCCGATAAAAATCAACCAGTCCGGGAAAAATCCCCCACGAATATGTCGATATTTTTTAGAAAAAATTATCATGGCCTCATAAAAAGCGAATCTGGAACGCCATGGTGATTTAGCTGAACTTTGCCCTTTACGGTGAATAATCTGGGTAGAAGGATGATACCATACTTCATATCCCTTTTCTCTGACCCGCCAGCAAAGATCAATATCTTCACCGTACATGAAAAATTGCTCGTCAAATCCCCCTAACTGATTATACAGTGAGCGGCGCAAAAACATGAATGATCCGGATACTGCGTCTACAATTGCAGACTTATCCTCATCCATATAGGTCAGGTGATATCTTGCAAAATGCCTGCTTCGGGGAAAAAGTTTGCTTAAGCCGGTAAAGTAATAAAAAGCCACTAAGGGAGTTATAAAGCCTCTTCTGCAGCTTGCCTGCAATGAACCATCCTGATTAAGAATCTTTGGTCCCATCAATCCGGCATTTGGATGAGACTGCATAAAATCCACAGCGATTTTCAGAGTGTCTTTAGCAATTACAGTATCTGGATTGAGTAATAAAACATAGGTACCGCAGGAACTTTGAACCCCAATATTGCACGCTTTTCCAAAACCCACATTGGTTTTAAGTTGAATCCAATTAACATTTTTGAATTCTGAGGTTATCAGTTCTTTTGAATTATCACCGGAAGCATTATCAACAATTATAATCTCCGTCTGCTCTGCAAGTTGGGCATGCTGTATGGATCTTATTGCATCACGAAGGCATTCAGGTACCTTGTAGCTTACTATCACTAAAGAGATAAGTTTATCCGAAATATCCGACACAATTAATCAAACCTCTTGAAGAGTGCAGCAAAACGGAGTTTCCAGACCAATAAAAATGCTTCGCGAATTATCCTGGTGGACATTTTTGAATCTCCATATCTCCTATCGGTAAAAACTATAGGAATTTCTGCTATTCTGAAACCTTTTTTCCATGCATAATAATTTATTTCTACCTGAAAAGAATACCCGGAAGAGGAAATTCTGTTAAAATCAAGTTTTTCCAACAGCTCACGACGGAAACATTTAAAGCCACCGGTACAATCCTTAACGGAGATGCCGGTCAGAATACTGGCAAATTTATTTCCACAATAACTTAGCAGCAATCGTGACATGGGCCAGTTAATCACATTAACCCCAGAAACATAACGGGAGCCGATCACCAGATCGTTTTCTTTGATGGCGAGTAAAAAATCAGGCAGGTATTTTGGATCATGCGAAAAATCGGCGTCCATTTCAAATACGAACTGATATGAGCGCTGAAGTGCCCATAAAAAGCCGCTTATATAGGCTCGACCCAATCCGTTTTTTTCGGGCCGTTCCAATAAATAAATATCATCATTATTAGACTCCAAATCCCTTACACATTGAGCTGTGCCATCCGGTGAGGAATCATCAACCACCAGAATATGTGCCTGAGGCAAAACTTTTTTAATTTCCGGTATAATCAGTACGATATTTTCGCGTTCATTATACGTAGGTATTATTATTAAAACTTGATCTTTTGACATAGTTGATCTTTTGGTTTATTGAAATAACTTTCATATTGATGAATGGTTAAATTTTCCTGTCCCAAAATCCTGCAATTCCTAACCTGATAACAGACGATTCCATAGCTGAAGAATAGTCCGATTTAGGGTAAAATAAGTTGAATACCATGATACATCAAAGAAGTAGTGAAGCAACGACTCGAAACTATCGTTTTTTTTCTCGAATTATTTTCCATAAAGCAAATAAATTTAGTACAGATCGATTGAAAAATCACTACTGGTATGTTATCCTATTTAAAATGAAGAGTAATTATTCCAAAGTACATCTTCTGTATCATAAATTGTATGAAGGAAATTTGAATAATGCTTGTATTTTCATCTTTTTCAATTATGGCCGCAATTCTGTGCTTTTCTTTAGCCATTATTGTTCTTAGATACAGCAGCCATAATGTCTCCAATCGTTTTTTTGGAATTTTCTGTCTTTCAGAATCCTTCTGGGCATTTACAGATTTTTTAGCCGCACAGTCAGAAACTGCCCAAAAAGCCGCATTCTGGTTTGATTTTGGAGCCATCTGGGCCTTGTGCATTACATTTTTCCTGCATTTTATTCTTGCTTATACAACTTTTATGGAAAAAAAGCTTTTTAAATATCTGCTTGTTATTACGTATTTCATTGCAACAGTATTTGCGTTTTTAGATTACAGCGTGATTAATAATTCTGTAGAGTGGAATAACTGGGGATGGAGATACACTACTCAACCATCCCTGTTATTTTTAATTGAAAGTATCTGGGCAGTTCTGATCTTACTTCTATGTGTTTTATTACTGACCTATTTCCATTTTAATTCAAAAACAGAATCCATCAGGTCACAATCATTGATAATTTTAACAGGCAGTGCAGTCGCAGCGATAATAGGGATTGCCGGTGAACTGATAGTTCCCACTTTCTTCACCAATATTCCGGATTTTTCCAAGGCATCGATCTGCGTTATAGCAGTATTTGTTACCTATGCAGTAAGACATCATAACCTTTTTCATCTCAATCCGTCTGATGCTGCAGATATTATTATCAGATCCATGTCAGATGCACTATTTGTAGTCAATATCAGGGATGAAATAGTCATTGTCAACAAAGCATTACTTAATTTGCTTCAATATACAAAATCTGAACTTTTAGGAAAGCATCCTGACATTATAGTGTCTTTTATAGCCAGTACAGACACTACTGTAAAACAGCTTCTCAGTGGTGGTTCTGTTAATGATATTCAGACTGATTTTATCAAAAAAGACGGCACTAAAATACCCATCTCATTGTCCTGGTCAATCTTGAGTTATAAAAATCAGACCCTTAGAGGAATAGTTTTCCTGGGGCGGGATATCTCCGAACAACAACAACTACTGAGTTCACTACAGCAAACCAGAGATGAACTGGAACTTCGGGTGGAAGAAAGGACAAAAGAGCTGGAGGACCGCAATAAGCAGCTTCAATTTGAAATACAGGAACGTATTCTGGCGGAAAAAGATCTCGCCGAACAAAAAGAATATCTTTCAGTAACATTACGATCCATAGGTGATGGAGTAATTACTGTAGATGAGAATGAGTCTGTTGTTCTTCTAAACAAGGCAGCGGAAGCGATAACCGGATGGGATCACACAGATGCAGCGGGTAAAAAGCTCTCGGATGTCTTTCAGATAAAATACATGGAAAAAAATGCTACCTCCAGTTATTCTACAAATTCGGTTTCAGATATTGGTAATAATAAAGCCCAGTTGCAATCTTTATCTGGAGTCAATCACATTCTATCCGAGAACCGCTCGGCCATTTTCGATTCCACAGGCAACACTATAGGGTATGTGATTGTCTTTAGAGATATAACTGAAAGAGAGCTCCTAGAGGAGGAATTGTTTAAATCCAGAAAACTTGAATCAGTCAGTTTACTGGCCAGTGGATTGGCTCATGACTTTAATAATCTGCTTACTGGAATAATTACCAATCTTTTTATGGCTAAAATAGCATTACCTTTGGATAGTGAAGCAAATAATATGATTACAAATGCAGAAAAATCTGCATTCCGGGCATCCAGTCTTACCAAACAACTTCTTTCGTTTGCCAGAGATAGCTCTATTCCCGCCAAGGAAGTTTGTTCATTGAAGGAGCTTATAGAAGAATCTGTTGGATTTTTTCTAAGTGGCTCAAAATGTGATTATAAATTAGATCTGGATCAGCAGCTTTACATGGTAGAGATCGATCGTGGTCAGATTGATCAGGTATTAAACAATGTTATAGTTAACGCAGATCAATCCATGCCTCAAGGAGGCACAATAT
The DNA here is from genome assembly GCA_036260705.1 of Chitinispirillaceae bacterium. Taxonomy (GTDB): domain Bacteria; phylum Fibrobacterota; class Chitinivibrionia; order Chitinivibrionales; family Chitinispirillaceae; genus JAAYPC01. The sequence continues at coordinate 14,427 of DATAMG010000067.1, forward strand.
CTGTTAAAGCCCAAAATATGGAATTACAGAAAAATGCAATATTTCCCTTGAAAGCCGGAAAATATGTCTGCATATCTATTACAGATGAGGGTGTTGGGATATCGGCTGAAAATATCCATAAAATATTCGACCCATACTTTACAACCCGGCAACACGGAAACGGTCTGGGATTAAGTTCAGCATATTCAATAGTCCAAAAGCACAACGGACATATTACCGTACAATCTGAACTCAATAAGGGTTCTACATTTAGCATCTTTTTACCGGCATCAAACAGCAGCTATTCTGATGTAGTTGTCAGCCCGGAAGACACTATAAACGGCCGAGGCAAGATACTGGTCTTAGATGATGATGATATAATCCGCAGGAGTACAGAACGGCTCTTATCTCATCTGGGTTATAAGGTATTTATGGCCAGTGAGGGAGACCAAGCTTTACAGTTGTATACTACTGCCATTAAAAATGAATGTCCTTTTGATGTGGCCATTCTTGATTTAACAATACCTGGAGGCAAAGGTGCTCAAGAGATAATTGGAGATTTGTGCAAAATAGACCCACATACCAAAGCCATCGTTTCCAGCGGTTATCCAGATGATCCAGTGATGATCAATTTCAGCAAATTTGGCTTTTGTGCTGCAATCTCCAAGCCGTATAACATTGAAGAACTCAGTGGCCTTATTAAAAAAATTATAACCTTACCCGAGAACTGAAGTCAGTCGTCTTTGAAGTACTGATGACAAGGTGATGGCAAATTGCGATAATCAAAACCATTTCCCGGTTCGGGCAATGCGACTGAATTCTTGGTATTCCAGAATAAAAGAGTACTCTGGTGCTCATTTTTGCTGCACTCCTGTAAAAAAGCCGCAAATGCCTTGCCTGTATATACTCCATCCAGTTTAATAGATTCAGTTCTCAAAAGTAATTCTATCGCAGATTCTGCTTGAGCAGTGATATATCCGTAGCCTGGCCCTAAAAAAGCCGGTTCAAGACACAACTCTTCTTCACCAATTTTAAATATCGGGAATTGCGGGTCTTTATCGTGAAGGAATTTGTTTGCAGACTCAAAAAGAGACATGAATTTATCATAGTCAGAAATGTAAGATGGGACTACCTGGACTGCTATTAATTTACTTTTCAATCCAGCAGCTTTAAGCCCCAGCATTAATCCAACAGCAGTACCCATAGTACCCATGGCTACAAAGATTGCCTTTGGTTCCGGGATTTCGCCTCTTTTAATCTGTTCTTTTAACTCAAAAGTAGCGTTCACATAACCACAAACGCCCGAAACTGATGATCCTCCCGGGGGAATCACATATATATTGTCAGAACCTTGTTCATTTATTACTCTGTTTAATGATAAAAGATGAGCTTCATAAGAGCTATCAAGATATATTTGAGCACCACTGAGATAATCTGCCAGCAGATTCTTCTTTATTTCTGGATTGTAAGATTGCTCAAAGAGCATTAATATTACCTTTAAACCAGCCTGAGCTCCGAATAATGCAGTTGCAAGGGCATGATTTGATCCCGCAGCTCCTGAAGTCAGAACCTGTTTATATCCTGCGGCTATCACATCACCGAATATAAACTCAAGTTTTCTTATTTTATTCCCACCATAAAGATTTGAACTCAGGTCATCTCTTTTTATGAATAAATTATTATTTCTCAACTCTTTGCCAAGATTTTCCAGTTTAGAAACAGGTGTGGGAAAATGACCTAACTTCTGGTAATTAAGAGAGGCTGCAAGGAGCGGATATTTTTTAAATAATGTAATCATAATTTTTGATATTTCCTTAAATTGCTTAAGGGCATTAATTATCTTTTTAATAAAACTTCGGGATAACGGAATTGAAATGTTTCATTGCTCAAAGCCATTATGAACTCTATCCCAAAAAAACTACAATTCCGATATTAAAAATATAGAATATTTAAACAGGGAGTATTCCATGAAAAAAAAATTAATACTATTGTTGATTGCAGGCCTTCTGGTTTCATCATGTAGTTCAAAAAAAACTATGGTAATACAGAGTTTTGAACTTATACCTGTTGATATGTCCAAAGTAGATCAAAAAGACTACACAGACATTATTACTATCGTGGATAATAAATACGGAAATGGTAATGATATTTTCAAGACAGCCTCCCTTGTAAAAGAAGAAGCTCATTACATATACCTGAGGGTCTTTTCATCATCAGATGAATCCTGTTACCGCATCAGTATTGACCGCAACCGAAGTAAAATAATAAACATTCAACCTGATTGTGCTGTAACTGTTGAATAACAATGGGAATTGATTTTTTTAATTTCAGAAAATCAGGGAATACAAGAAGTGTCTGTAATGCATATAACCTTGGAAACAGAGGTTAATTTTTTGAGCAGAACCAGAAGATCTGCAATAAAATTTGATGAACCTTTTTCAAGTATAGGATATAGATCAGCTCCCGGAGTCAAACTGGAATGATCTGCAGTGGTAATTATTGCTGGAATTACGCCTAAATTGCTCCTGATATGATCAAGAAGCTCGACTCCGTTCATTTGTGGCATTTGGAAATCTGTAACTATCACCAGAGGGTTGTTTCCATTTTGTATATAGCTTATTACATCCAGAGGGTTCTCGAATTTGATGATATCCGTATAACCGGCCTGCTCAAGATGGTATTCAATGAATTGAAGCGTTAATGGAAAATCATCAACAAGCACAATGCTCTTTGCCATAGATCCACCACCAATCTCACCTGCCAAACGATATTCTAATGAGGTATTTCTAATCATTTTCTTGAGATACTCAAACAATTAATGCAGGTTTTTTCACAAAACTTTTACAATATCTTACAATTATTGGCACTGCACGTCCAGTACCAAAAAAAATGACTGTTTTGCCTCTGCCCTGCTCATATTTCTGCCCCGATCATTGCAGGCTTAAAAAATTATGTTTGATTGACCTTGAATTTCCGGTTTCAGAGGAGGCCACAGTGCGCAATATTATGTTAACATCTGTAAGCATTTTTATCTTTGTATTTACTATTTATAGCCAGGGCAAGACTCAGAACATAAAACTGAACAGCTATCAGGACAGCTTGAGTTACATAATCGGCAGAGATGTTGGCGCACAGCTTAAGGAGCTGGAAACCAATGTAAAGATCTCCCCGTTTTCTATGGGTGTAGAGCAGGCCCTCAATGGAAAGCCCTCTTTGATCGATTCCACCAGAGCCGATTCGATTCGTCGCCAGTTTTCATCAGAAGTTCAGGAAAAGCTGACAAAAAAACAGGCAGAACTTGCTGATGAAAACAAGAAAAAAAGTGACACATTCCTTGCCGCAAATAAAAAGAAGCCCAATGTGCAAACTACCGCCAGTGGTCTGCAATATATTGTCATAAGCAAAGGCAGAGGAAACAAACCGACTCGAAGCGATTCCGTTAAAGTAAACTACAGAGGAATGCTTATAGACAGTACAGTTTTTGACAGTACAATGAGTGGCAATCCTGTTTCGCTGGACCTGCAAAGAGTGATTCCTGGTTTATCAGAGGGGATTCAACTAATGAATGTAGGAAGCAAATACCGCTTTTTTATCCCACCTGATCTGGCTTATGGACCCTCCGGTGCACCTCCGGCAATTCCCCCCAATGCAGCTTTGATTTTTGATATCACTCTTCAGGAAATCATTGGTAAAGAAATGAAAAGCAGATATTAAACATTTTGAGCGCCTGGGTTATGCACCAGTTGAAACAATTATTTGAAAAGCGATTAGTGCATAACCCAGCTATAACATAAACGTTTGGGCAATTTTTTATCACTTATCTTTGTTACTAACAACCCCACCAGCCTCATTTGCAACCGGAAGAAATTTACAATTTTAATTTTAACAAACAATCAAATACTGATTATTTTTTTGTTACGCCATAAAATAACATATGCTTCAGAAATGCCGGGATCAGACCAGTACATATCTGGAATAAGGGTCGATGGAATTGGTGATTTTCTTATCATTATCGAAAAAGAACATTTCCTGTCTGTATGAAAACTATTTTCCTTATACCTGATTCATACTCACCAGAGGAGCAGGCTTTTCCTGACTTCGAATGGATGTGTCGCTTAATATAACACAACCGGGAGTATTATGAACAAGAATACTGCTTATTATGGAAACGAGGATTATTCAGGTTCCCAATGGATTAAGCTTCAATCCGGCCCACTATCTCTTCTATATCAAAACGGTATTATCAGCTCGATAAGGCTTGGACAATTGCAGATCGTGCAACGGATTTACATGTCTTTAAGAGATAAATTCTGGAATACTATCCATCCTCAAATTACTCCAGTTTCAATGGAGATTGATACATCTTCGTTTTGCATCACCTTTAAGGCCATTCATCACCAAAAGGACATTGATTTTCTATGGCGGGGAGAGCTATCTGGTGATAAGGATGGTACGATTTGTTATTCCATGCACGGAGAATCACTTTCAACTTTCCAGCGTAACCGTATTGGTTTCTGTGTACTTCATCCTTTGGAGTTATGTGCTGGAAGAGCCTGCACAATTGAAACTGTTGATGGCGATGTTTTGGAAGAAACATTTCCAATATTTATAAGCCCTTTTCAGCCTTTTAAAAATATTCGCCAGATTAGCTATAAGGCATCCTCGTTAGGTTCAGTTTCCATTAGGCTGGAGGGTGATACATTTGAGATGGAGGATCAGAGGAACTGGACAGACGCATCATTTAAGGTTTATTCGACGCCCCTTTCAGACCCTATACCGGTTACTTTGACTCAGGGCAGTATCATTAAACAATCGGTAACTTTAAAAGTGGAGCTTCATAAACCAATAAAGTCAATTACTCCAGAACCTGTTGAAATCAGAATTCCTGATCATAAGGATAATTTACACCCTCTTCCTCTCATTGGCCTTAGCCATGCACCGACAGAGCTGCTGACTCCATTTTCTATTGAAATGCTTCAACAATTATCTTTGTCACATCTTCGCATAGACATTGAAGCTGATAGCGATTCGATTATCTCAGAGATGGAAAATTATGCAAATTATTGCATAATTTTAGGAGTACCTTCAGAACTGGCTCTCTACTTTACAGAAAATTTTGAATCTGAGATTCAGATAATTTCAAAAGTACTTCATACATCTCAAATTCCGGTGAGCACATTTCTAATTTACAGAAAAGATCAACCGGTGACCTCAGCCGAGACCATAGCCAAAGTATATCCGGTTCTCTATTCCTATAATCCAACGGCGTTAATTGGAAGTGGCACCGATTCATATTTTGTAGAAATTAACCGTAATCACCCACAGACTGATCTTCTGGATCTGCTCTGTTATTCAGCAACCCCCCAGGTACACACTTTTGACAATGATGCAATAATGATTAATCTTTCAGGAATAGCAGAAACTCTTCACACTGCAACACTCTTTCAAGGAAGAGCTCGTCCGGCAATATCCACATTAAGTTTTCGTCCCAGAAACAGGTTCAGGCCAGAAAAATTTGGAGGTGCTGATCCCAGACAACAGGGTCTTTTTGCCGCATCCTGGGCTTTGGGAGCACTTATGCATTGTATAGCAGCAGGTGCGGCAAGTGTCACCTTTTTTGAATCTATTGGTCCTGCCGGACTCATGCATTCTCATAAGAGTGCAGTATATCCGCTTTATCACGTTTTCGCTTCAGTAGGTGAAATGAAGGGATCACTGGCCACTATCTGCAGTTGTACAGAGCCTGAGCGGATCGCCAGTATAGCATTATGGTCCGATTCCACATTGATGCTTCTGGTGGCCAATCTTACAGATACTGTCCAGCAGGTTACGATATTTGATCTTCCCCAATCAATTAATTATGTATTTCTGGATGAGAATACTATTGAACAGGCAACCTTGTTTCCACAACTGTGGAGATGTAAAAAGGGTGATCAGCGTATAGCTACCGGTCCTTTTCACATTTTTGATTTACTTCCATATGCGGTTTTGCGCATTGAAGCACCATTGCTCTTCTGATAAATAAACCCATCACTTGCTGCGTTTTAACCAGGTCTTGGCAGTGGATTTGCTTTTTCCAAAAAAGTATCACTACAAAATCTTGCTGTACAAGGAGAAATCATGCCTATAATGACTGTAAAAGATGGAGATACTATTCTAATTGATTTCACTTTACGATTAGAAAACGGCACTATAGTTGGCACAACTTTAGATTCCGATCCAGCTGAAATTGTGATTGGCCAGGGAGATGTTATTAACGGAATCGAAAAAGCTGTAATTGGTATGCAGGAAGGTGAGCAGCAGACCATTTCCATTGAATCTATAGATGCTTTTGGCCCTTACAACGATAATTTAATCCAGGAAATCGACAGATCATGTGTCCCCGAGGCTGCAAAATTGATCTCAGGCCAGATTATAGAGCTATATAATGACACTCAAGAGCCGATCTCAGCCACAATTCTTGAAATTAACAGCAAATCTATTAAAGTAGATGCCAATCACCAGTTGGCCGGAAAAAATATAATAGTTGATCTAAAAGTAATAGAAATTTTAAAAAGTAAAGTATGAAAAATTTAAACAGTAACCCTGAGCTTATAAAAAAAGCGCTTTCAATGTTGGGAATCCAGCACCTAAGCCTGGGAATATTCGACCAAAGTCTACCATGTTTTCCGGAAGAAGAGATCGGCTGGGGCTCTCCATACAGTAACGGTGGTATCGACTTTTTACACTTTGCTCATAATATTGGATTTAACACTATACAATATGGGCCACAGGGAAAAACTTCAAGATCCGACATTTCTCCTTATAACAGTACAATTTTCAGCTCTAATCCCCTTAGCCTTTCTTCATTCAGTCTTTCCAGGCAATACCCCTGGCTTTTTACACCTGATGAAGTGATGCTTCTGGCTGAAAGATGCACAGGTTTCAAACATCGTGTAAATGGAATAAGTGCATGGAAAGCAATAGATAATCTACTTTCTACTGCTTTCAAACGCTATTGCGAAAACCCGGAACACAATGACTTTAAACAGCAATTTAATATCTACAAACAAGTAATGTTTAACAATCAGGTTAACTGGTTTGAGCGGGATTCTTTTTTTGATGTACTCAGTTTACTATATAATACCGATGACTGGGAAAAATGGAGCAGTCTCGACCAGCACCTGTTTTACTCTCAACATGAGAGTTTAGCAAAAATCAATGAACGTAAAGAAGAACTCAAACTCACCAGAGCATTATCTTTTGAATTGTTTGCATTTGCTCAGTTTCTGCTTGAGCAACAGCATAAAGAATTACGAAATGCAACCAGACAGCTTGGCATTAAAATATGTGGCGATTTACAGATCGGTTTTTCACATCAGGATGTATGGGCATGGAGATCACTGTTTTTACCCCAGTACCTTATGGGAGCACCTCCCAGCAGAAGTAATCCGCAAGGACAACCTTGGGGTTATCCGGTTCTGGATCCGGCATTATTTTTTTCTTCGGATGGGCAGACTGGGCCTGCGCTAAAGTTAATAGAAACCAGAGTTGATAGAATGTTTTCAAGATTTGATGGCATCCGAATCGACCATCCTCACGGGCTGGTATGTCCATGGGTTTACCATTGCGGCTCTGCAGATGCTTTTTCTGCGGTACAAAACGGTGCCCGACTTTATTCATCACCAGATCTTCCAGATCATCCGCAACTTAAAAAATACGCTTATATCTCAAGAGAACAACTAAACAGCGATCCTTCATATCCACGTTATGGAGATCAGTGGGTCCAGTATCTTACTTCAGAGCAAATTGACAAATATGCTGCAGTATTCGATATAATCCTTAAAAGAGCACAAGCAGCCGGAGCATCCGGCTCAGATATTCTTTGTGAAGTTTTAAGTACCTGGCCCCTGCCTTTAAAGGAGGTAATGCGAAAAAGAGGATTGGGACGATTCTGTGTAACTCAGAAGGCTGATCCCTTTAATCCCGATGACATATACAGACGCGAAAATACATCAGCACAGGATTGGATCATGGTAGGTAATCACGATACAAAACCGATTTGGAGATTGGCGATTGAACAACAGGGGACACCTTGGTACAAGGCTCGTGCATCACTTCTGGCCGGCCAACTATCTCAAACAGAACAGCACAAAGAATTATTAACCAAA